>JAWXUE010000001.1:0-103091 GCA_044432925.1 bacterium
ACCCCGCCCCAGCAAGAAAAACGGCGTAACAGCGCCATTATTTATTTTTTATACTATTTTATTTTTCTGGATAAAGAAGAAGATTAATTTAATTATGTATTATTTTGTATTTTTGCGAAAAACAAATATATTATGATATAATAAAAATAGAATAAGGATGTGTGATAAATATGGTAAAACTTAAAAATGAATATTTAGAAGTATCTGTTAAATTATTAGGAGCTGAATTAACTTCTATAGTTAGTTCTCAACTTGAGATATTATGGGATGGAGGAGAATATTGGAGAAAGCAAAGTCCTTTATTATTTCCATTTATAGGAACATTAAATAAAGGTAAATATTCTTATAAAGATAATGAGTATGAAATGAAATCTCATGGATTTATTTCTACAATGAATTTTAATGTAGATTCACTTAAAAGTACTAAAGTAGTATTAAGTTGTTCAGATAATGAAGAAACTTTAAAAATATATCCATTTAAATTTAAGTTTACAATTTGTTATGAACTTATTTCAACTTCAATTGTTATAACAACACATATTGAAAACTTAAACGAATTTGATATGTATTATAATTTAGGTTTTCATCCAGGATTTGCTTATAATGCAATAGATAAATATAAAGTTTCTTTTGAAGGTGTTAACCCAAAAGAAGTATTTTATAATCCTGTAAATATATATGATGTTAAAAGTGTCATATTAAAAGATCTTAACAATATTGAACTTTCTAAAGAAATTTTAGAAAAAGGTACAGTTTGTTTTAAAGATATCTCTTTAATCAAATTAACATCTGATAAAGTAGATTTAACATTTACAGGTGACTTTGATAGTGTAGCACTATGGCAAAGTCATCCTGAAAATCCTAAATTTTTATGTATAGAACCATGGATTGGTTTACCAGATTATGCTAATGATATAATTGATATAACTAAAAAAGAAAACTTAAATAGTTTATCATCAAATAATAAAGTTATTTATAAATGGAAATTAGATATTACTAGAAAAGGTCATTAGACCTTTTTTTCATATTTAATGATTTAAATTCATATTATATATAGGGTGAAGTTATGCGTGAGGGAAAGTATAAGTTTAATCATGATTATATAAAAAATGAATTCGAAAATAATAAAGAGTATTATTATTTAGGGTTTCAATGTATAGATAGTTACATTACTAAAATAGTATATAGTTATCTAAGTGAATATAATAGTGTAATGAAGTTTTGTTGTGATTTTACATTACTACAAAAGATTATAAAAAAAATATTATCAAAAGAATATTTTATTAGCACAATTAAAGAAGAAGAAAAATACATATATTCTTTAATAGGTGCAATAATATTTGATAGTGATAATGAACAAGTTATTTTAGATGAAATTAATGATATTTATAAAGTAGAACATTTCTTATTAAAAATATATAAAAAAGAAGAAAATAAATATTTATTAGTTAATAGTTGGCTTAAGAAAAAAGGTTTTGAATGTATTACATCATATACATATTCTAATGTTATTACATGTACATGTAATATCAATAATATATATTATGTAAAAGAAGAAAATACTTTACTTAAAGCAAAATATGGAATATATGAAGAGATTTATGAATATTTAATTGAAAACAATTTATACTATAATATAAGCGATGTTGTTGGAGTGTTTGATATAAATACTTCTATTGATAAATTAGAAGAATTATATCAAAAGGGTTATATAAAAAAACCAAATTATATATTTATAGATCATGATAATTTTGAAGAAATAAAATATGAAGTAAGATGTAGTATTGAGAATATAAGTTTTTATTCAGTTAAAATACATAATACAAAAGAGAAAGCTAAACAACTTTGTGCATATAGCATGTTACAAATGATAGTTGATCAATTATAAATAATAAAATATAGGTAATAATAAAAACAAAGTAGAGTGATAATAATGAAATACAAAATAATTTTTTATACTTACGCAACTATTTTATTATTTTTAATATTATTTAAATTTAGTTTTACGATAAAAGAAATTCAAGAAAATATATTAATATTTAGAACTAATGGATATGATAAAATAAATATAGAGTTATTTAAAACAATAAAGATGCAAATTGATAATATAAACGAAAGTTGGGCAATACGTAATCTATTAGGAAATACCATACCATTTGTATTATATGGTTTATTTTATCAACTTGCATATAAACATAATTTTGTAAAAACTATAACAATAAATTTAATAATAATACTACTAATAGAAACAATCCAATATACATTTGCGATAGGAACATTTGATATAGATGATATATTACTAAATATAATATCTATATCATTAGGAATGCTATTTGTTAAAGAAGTATTATACAACAAAAAAACTATATATTAACATTCGATTAATATATAGTTTTTTCTTTTAAAAAACACAAAAATATGATAAAATAAATATAAATAAAAAAGAAAATGGAGTTTGATTAATATGTTAACAGGAAAACAAAAAGGACAATTAAGAAGTATAGCACATAATATGAATGCATTGTTTCAAGTAGGTAAAGATGGAGTAAACGAAAATATGGTAATGGATATACTAAAATATCTAACAAAACATGAATTATTAAAAGTATCAATATTACAAAATTGTAACCAAGACAAAAACGAAATTGCTGAAATATTTAGTGAATATGAAATAGAAGTAGTACAAATAATAGGAAAGACAATTGTATTATACAAACAAAGTGATGATGCAATAAATCCAATTAAATTATAATGAAAAGAATAATACTAGTTGATGGTAATTCATTAATGTACCGTGCGTATTATGCAACAGCATATACAGGTAACTTAATGCAAAATACAAAAGGATTATATACAAATGCAATTTTTGCTTTTATAAAAATGATGTCTTCGTTAACAAAACAAAAGTATGATGGTATGCTAGTGGCTTTCGATAAATCTAAAAAAACATTTAGACATGAACTAAATGAAAGTTATAAAGATGGAAGAAGCCCTATGCCAGATGAATTTAGAGTACAAATTCCATATATCAAGAAATTTTTAGATTTACATAGTATAAAACAATATGAATTATTAATGTATGAGGCTGATGATATTATCGGTACTATGGCACAAGAAGCTGTAAAAGCTGGATATCAAGTAGATATCTATTCATCAGATAAAGATATGTTACAATTAGTAAATGAAGATATAACAGTACATATGAATAAAAAAGGAATGACTGAGTTAGACTCATTCACTCCTGAAACATTATTTGAAAAATATGGATTAACACATAAACAAATGATAGATTTTAAAGCGCTAATGGGAGATCCTTCAGATAACCTAAAAGGTATAGCTGGTGTTGGAGAAAAAACAGCAATCAAATTACTACAAGAGTATGAAACATTAGAAAACTTAATAGCTAATGTTGAATCGATAAAAGGTAAAATGAAAGAAAAAATAGAAGCTGGTAAAGAAGATGCTTTATTATGCCAAACAATGTGTACAATAAAATTAGATACACCTATTGACATAACTTTAGATGATATCTTATCAAAAAAATATGATGAAAATGAATTAAATATGTTTTATCAAGATTTAGAATTTCATTCATTACTAAAAAAATTAGTATCAAGACCACAAGAAGATGTTGAATTTACTGAAATAAATACAACATCAGAATTATTACCTTTACTAACAAACGATAATCACTTATTATTCGAAACATTAGGATATAACTATCATAATGAAGAAATCATAGCAATAGGATTATCGAATAATAATAAAAGTTATATCCTAAGTTTAGAATTATTAAAAGATAAAGAGTTTATAAATTATTTAGAAAATGAAGATATAACAAAAAAAGTATACGATGTTAAAAAAAGTATAGTCTTATTATTAAAACATAATATCAATTTAAAAAATGTTGTATATGATATGAGACTTGCTACATACTTAGTAGACCCTAATATAAAAAATGAGTCATTCAAATTAAATTGTGATATATTTGATTACACAAATATACCTTATGAAGAAGAAGTATATAACAAAGGTGCTAAACTAAGTGTACCTTCTATTGATGTGTTAAATAAATATATATCTAAAAAATTACTAGCATTAACATCATTAGAAAGTACTATATTAACTAAAATAAAAGAAAATAACCAAATAGATTTATTAGAAAAAGTAGAAATACCTTTAGCTTTTGTATTAGCTGAAATGGAAAATACAGGAATAAAAATAGATCAAGAAGAATTAAGTAAACAAGAAATAAGCATTAAAAAGAAAATAGATGAAGTACAAAATGAAATCTATCAATATGCTAATGAAGAATTTAATATAGGTTCTGTAAAACAACTAGGTGAAGTTTTATTTGAAAAATTAAACTTACCAGTTGTTAAAAAGAATAAAACAGGATATTCAACTGATATAGCTGTATTAGAAGAGTTATATGATAAACATCCTATAATAAAAGAAATAATAAAATATAGAACATTAACAAAACTACATTCAACATATTTAGAAGGACTAAAAAATCAAATATATCCTGATGGTAAAATACATACAATATTTGAACAAGCCTTAACTAATACAGGAAGATTATCTTCAATAGAACCTAATCTACAAAATATTCCTGTAAGAACAGAAGAAGGAAAACAAATAAGAAAAGTATTTATACCACAAGAAAATTATAAAATAATTGCAACAGATTACTCACAAATAGAATTAAGAGTATTAGCTCATATGGCTAGAGTAAATAAATTAATAGATGCCTTTAATAATAATGAAGATATACATACTAAAACAGCACAAGAAATATTCTGTAAAAACGAAATAACGGCTTTAGAAAGACAAAAAGCAAAAGCAGTTAACTTTGGAATAGTATATGGAATAAGTGCATTTGGACTAAGTAATGACTTAGGAATAGGTGTATATCAAGCAAAAGAATATATCGAAAAATATTTAGAGTTATATCCAGAAATAAAATTATTTATGGAAAATATAGTTGAGTATGCTAAAACATCAGGATACGTAGTAACATTACTAAATAGAAGAAGATATATTAATGAACTTAAATCTCCAAACTATCAACAAAGAGAATTTGGAAAACGTACAGCAATGAATGCTCCTATCCAAGGTAGTGCAGCAGATATAATAAAAATTGCTATGATAAAAGTAAACCAAAAAATAAAAGAAAACAATCTAAGATGTAATATGTTAATAACAGTACATGATGAGATTGTATTAGAATGTCATAAAGATGATGTACAAAAAGCTTGTGAAGTAATAAACCAAGCTATGAACAAAGCAATGAAATTATCAGTAAAATTAGAATGCGACACAAGTGTTGCTGACAATTGGATGGAAGCTAAGTAGGAGTGATTTAAATGCCTGAATTACCAGAGGTCGAAACCGTAAGGCAAGTATTAAGAACTAAAATACTAAACAAACAAATTAGTGATATCAAAGTATTATACAAAGATATAATAAAAGATGATCCTGTAGAAGTATTTATCAACAGACTAAAAGGACAAACAATAAATGAAATACAAAGAAAAGGTAAATACCTATTCTTTGTATTAGATGATTGTTACCTAATAAGTCATTTAAGAATGGAAGGTAAATACTTCCTAAAAGATCCTAAAGATAAAGTTGATACTCATGAACATATCTTAATAAATCTTGGAGATATCGAATTAAGATATCATGATGTAAGAAAATTCGGTACAATGCAAATAAGAAACAAAGAAGACTTGTATACTACTAATCCAATACTTAAATTAGGTATGGAACCATTAACCGAAGATTTTACATACGAAAAATTACTAAAAATAATAAAAACAAAAAAGAAATTAAAAACATTTTTATTAGACCAAACATTTATATGTGGGATTGGAAATATATATGCTGATGAAATTTGCTTTGGAGCAAAATTACATCCAGAAGAAATATTAACAAACCTAACTGATGAAGATATATTTAATATATACACTTCAACAAACGAAGTTATTGCTAAAGCTGTAGCTGATGGTGGTACAACAATACGTTCATATACATCAAGCTTAGGCGTAACAGGAAGATTTCAATTAAGATTAAATGTCCACCAAAGAGAAAAAGAGAAATGCAAAACATGTGGACATATAATCATAAAAACAAAAGTATCTGGAAGAGGGACATATACATGTCCTAATTGTCAAAAACTAAAATAAAAGGTGATAAAATGGTAATAGGATTAACTGGTTCAATAGCATCAGGTAAAACACTAACATCAAACTACTTAAAATCATTAAATTATAAAGTGATTGATTGTGATGAAATATCACATCAAATAATACTAAAACCTAATGATTGCTATTATAAATTAATAGAAGAGTTTGGTGATATATTAGATGGTGAAGAAATATCTAGAGATAAATTAAGAAATATAGTATTTAATAACAAAGAGTTATTAAATAAATTAAATTCTATTCTTCATCCCGCAATATATCAAGAAGTAAAAAAACAAATTACTAATGAATTAGTATTTATCGATTGTCCCTTACTATTTGAAACTAACTTTAAAGAACTATGTGATCAAACACTAGTAATAAGTACAAAAGAAAATATTCAAATAGATAGATTAATAAAAAGAAACAATATAACAAAAGAAGAAGCAAAAAAAAGAATACAATTACAAATGTCCTTAAAAGACAAAGAAAAACAAGCAACATATATAATAAATAATATAAATGATGAACAACACTTATATAAACAAATTGATGATTTACTAATAAAACTAAAGGAGAATTAATATGGCAACTTATGAAACAAGCGATATAAACAAAAAAGATGAACTAGTAACAAGATGGTATAATTGTGATTACAATAAAGCTAAAGAAGCAGTATTAAAAATAATGGATAACTTTAAGTATAACTTAGTACATACTGATGATAACTATGGTGAAATACTATTTGAATCTGTTAAATATAGTACTGTAGTTAAAATAACTTCAATTACTCCTATTGAAACAGGTATAGACTTTTATATAACAAAAAAATCAATGCTTGATTTTAAAAAGGGAATCGCTCAAATAACTTCTATTTATAAAGAGTTAGATAAATCATTAAGATTCAAAGGAAAAGGACTACATAAAAATGGGTAGTATAGAAAAAATAGAAAGTTTTACAGTACATTGTAGTAGCGTCTTAAGTCAAGAAGATGTAAATGTACTAACATTACTTTATAATCCATTAATAAAAGATAAAGCATATAATCTATATATGCTATTATCTTCACTAATAGATAGAACAACACTAAAAAGTTTTACATCTAAACATCAATTTATATTAGATATGACATTATTAACAAAAGAAGAATTTTATGAAGCAAGAATTAAATTAGAAGCTATAGGATTACTAACAACATTATATAACGATCATAGTTATATTTATATGTTGAAAAATCCGCTAACTGCTCAACAGTTTTTAGTAGATGGAGCATTAGGTGCATTTTTATATTCAGAAATAGGACAAACTAGTTTTAAACAATTATTTAAACTATTTAGTATACCTAAAATATCAAAAGATAACTATACAAATATAACAAAAAGTTTTGATGATGTATTTACTACAGATATCGAAACAATAAAAATAGAAAAGGATGAATATATCTTAGGAAGAAATATTAATCCTGGAATAAAAATAGAAAAGTTTAATTTTGAATATAAAAAGTTTTTAAATAGCGTAAAAACAATAATGGATAAACCAAAACAAACAAGTAAAAAATTAGAAACACATATAACTAATATGGCATATGCATATGGATTTGATGAAAACATTATGAGTAATGTTTACAGACAATCTGTAGATGCAAGTGGTGCATTAGATTACGTAAGATTAAATCAAAATGCTTTAGATGAATTCCACTTCCAATATAACAAAGGGTTACCTAAGTTAGTAAATAAAAAAGAAGATGAATTACATAAAATATTAACTGATTTAACAGCGCAAGATATTCTAAAACAATACTCACAATTTAAAAAAGCATTACCTGATGATGTTGCAAAATTTGCTATGATATATCAAGAGTTTGATACAATAGATAGAGCAGTATTAAACCTATCTATCATTACTGTATTAAAAAGAAAAGAAGGAAATGTACCAGTATTTGATTACTTTAAAAAAGTAATAAATACATTAATAAAAAATGGATTAACAGAATTTGATGATGCTAAAAAATACTATTACGGAGAGATAAAATCAAATACAACAGTAGCTGATGCTCCAAAAAAACAAGTATCAAAAAATCCTAAAAATCCAAAATGGTTAAATGAAGCATTAGACAATATAATGGAAGGAGTAGAAACACTATGATAGATCAAATAAAAAAAGAATTAAAAAATAATCCATTCTTATGTGATAAAGAAGTAACTAAAGATAATTGTAGAATGTACTACGAATTTCATTTACAATATCTTAACTGTAAAAGTTGTACAGGCTTAAACAATTGTCAAAATAGTAACAAAGGATTTAAACCTAAATTATCTGGAGATAAAATGGTATATCAAAAATGTGAATTATTAAAACAAACAGACTTAAGTAATGTTAAATCATTATACCTAAGTGCACAATCATTAATTGCTAATTTAGATGATTTCCATACAACAACTGCAGATAGAAAAAAATGTTTAAAATGGGCAACAAACTTTGTAACTAATTTCCATAATGAAACAAAAGGATTATATTTATATGGTCGTTTTGGAACAGGAAAAACATATTTACTAAGTGCAATAGCAAAAGAACTATCACAAAGAAATATAAAAACAATAGTAGCATTCTTTCCGGACTTATCAAGAGAACTAAAATCTAGTATAAACTCTAACAATTTAGAAACATTTGTAAATGAACTAAAAACAATAGATTGTTTAATGTTAGATGATTTTGGTGGGGAAATGTCATCTGCTTGGCTAAGAGATGAAATAATGACACCTATATTCCAATATAGACTTGCTGAAGGGAAACCAACATTCATAAGTTCTAATTTAGATTATAGTGAATTAGTAAACCATCTAGCAACATCTAAAATGGGAACAGATCAATTAAAAGCAGGAAGAATATTAGAAAGAATTAAAAGTTTAACAGTATTAGTAAATTTAGATGAAAAAGTACAAAAATAAAATATAGGAAGAAAAAATATGAAATTATATGAACAATTATTAAATGAAATTAAAGATAACGAAATAACAGAAGAGTTTCAAGAAATATTTGAAACAGCTGAATCAAATGGAACATTTTCATTAGAAGATGTTGAAGGGATTTGTAGAGTATTTACTGATGGAGTAGATGATTGTGGGTTATTCTATAGTATGATTCATGCAATAGAAAGAACATATGTAAATGATAAAAATGGATATCTTGAAGCAATCGTTCGTGGATTCTCATTAAATACAAATGAATGTAGTGAATGGTGTACAACAGTACTAACTAGAGTAGTTAATGCTGGACATGGTGGATACCTTTCTATGTTAATCGGTGAATTAGAAGATGATTACAACTTCATGGATGTAATAGATAGATTTTTTTAATAAAGAAAAGAAGACTAGGAAAAAATATTCCTAGTCTTCTTTATTATTTAATACAACTTTTATTTTACCATCAACTTTAACTAATTTATCAATAAACCAAATTAAATATCCAACACCTAAAAATGCTACTAATAAAATAAGACCCCATACAGCAACACCGTCATAACCTATTTCAGTAACATTAATAAAGAAGTATGGATATTGAGGATTCCCATTAGGCCCAACAATAACACCTCTAATTAAAGCATAAGTTAAATAGACTAATGGAATAGCAGTCCAAGTTAATGGATCAATAACACTAAAAGTATGTCTCTTATCAAATAATAGCCAATCTAAAACAAACATAAATGGAACAACATAATGAACTAATAAATTATCTAAATTAAAAAATCCAGCTTCACTAGGATTACCTAATAGAAGATGATAAACAACTCCTGTAATTAAAATAGCTAAAGTAGCAGCACCTTTTAATTTAACAATAACTTCATTATGACCTATTGTTTCATTATTATAAACTTTTTTAAAGTTATAAACTAAAACAATGATTATCACAACTAAACATAAAATGTTAGATAAATGAGTATAGAATACGAATAAATCTACATTAAATGTACCTTTTAAAATGTCTGATGATAAAAATACTCCAATAAAACTTAATGTAACTAAAATACTACGATAAAGCAAAGAAACAACTCTATTATTAATCATAATTAAAACTCCTTTTCAATATAATTATTGTATAGAAAAAAGAGTATATTGTCAAAGTATATTTATTTTTATCATTTTAAATGATATAATCATATTTATGGAAGTGAGGTATGTTTATGAAAGAAATACTTAAAGTAGAAAATTTAAACAAAACTTTTAATATAACAAAAAAACAACAAAAAATACAAAGAACAAAAGAAAAGAAAAAACAAGCAGTAAATGATTTATCATTTAATGCTTATGAAGGTGAGATATATGGTTTGCTAGGACCTAATGGTGCTGGTAAAACAACAACATTAAGAATGATTGCTACAATGATTAATCCAGATAGTGGAGATGCATTTGTAAATGGTGTTAGTGTAAAAGAACAACCTGTTGAAGTAAGAAAACAAATAGGTTTTCTAACAAGCGAAATGAAATTGGAAGATTTCTTTACACCTAATTACTTATTTAATTTCTTTAGTGATCTACATCAAGTTGATGTAGATGTAAGAGATAAAAGAAGAGAAGAATTATTTGCTAAATTTGGAATAGATGAATTTGCTGAAGTTAAAATAGCTAACTTATCTACAGGTATGAAACAAAAAATATCATTAGTAATATCTATTGTACATGATCCTAAATTTATAATATTTGATGAACCTACTAATGGGCTAGATATATTAACAGCTAAAGTAGTAACAGACTTCTTATTAGAATTAAAAGCACAAGGAAAAACAATAATATTATCTACTCATATATTTACTCTAGTAGAGAAATTATGTGATAGAGTAGGGATTATTATTAATGGTAAGATGATTGTATCAGATACAATTGTAAATTTAACAAAAGATAAAACATTAGAAGAACTATTCTTTGATGTTTATAAAAATGAAGTAGGTGAAGAATAATGAAAAGCTTAATGCCTATAATAAAAAAAGAATTAAAAAGATTCTTTACAGACAAAAGATTATTAGCAACATTAATATTACCAGGATTATTAATATTTGTAATGTATTCTGTAATGGGTGGATTAATGGAAAGTATGTATACACTAGATGAGAATGTTGAATATACAGTGTATGCACAAAATCATTCAGAAGAATTAGGATTACTATTTGATTTATCTGAAATAAAATTAAATATAATTGATATAGATGAAACTACTGATATAGATGCTGTTAAACAAGGTATAACTGATGGAGATGTTCATTTATTAATATACTTCCCAGAAAACTTTGATGATGTTTTTAAAGATGGTTATGTGAAACCTGATGATTATCCTCAAGTAGAAATATTTTATAATCAAGATGTAACACAATCATATATGTTATTCGTAACATATCAAACTGTATTAAATGAATTAGAAAGTCTATCAACAAATTTATTTGATATTAATACAGGTGAAGGTTATAACTTATCAATAAAAAAAGAACAAACTAATCCTATGGCTATGATGATACCTATGTTATTAATGATGTTCTTAACAACAGGTGTTGTTGCAACCGCAACAGAATCAATTTCTGGTGAAAAAGAGCGTGGAACAATAGCTTCGCTACTAATTACACCTGTAAGTAGATTTAAATTAGCAGGAGCTAAAATAATAGCTATAACAATACCTTCAATAGTATCTGCTGTATCATCATTTTTAGGATTATACTTGTCACTACCAAGTTTAACAGGAATGATGGGAGAAGATTCTAATATAGATATGGGTGGATTTGCGGAAATAAGTGGTTTATTTTTAATAGTATTAATTACTGTATTAATGTTTACTGTATTAATAGCAATAGTTTCTACTTATGCTAAATCAGTAAAAGAATCACAACAACTAACTGCACCTATAATGTTACTTGCTTCTATGGCAGGTATGGTAACAATGTTCTTTACTATCCCAGAAACATATTTATTCTTTATACCTTTATTAAACTCAGCATTAATGATAACAAGTGTATTTGATGGTACATTTAGTTTATTACATATGTTAATTACATGTGGTATTAACATTTTAATTATCATAGTTGGTATATTTGTAATAGGTAAGATGTTCAATAGTGAAAAAATAATATTTAATAAATAATAATATAATGTTAAGTTGAATTCAACTTAACATTATTTTTATATTGTGTTTAATGTCGGATGTTGTATAATTAAAGTATATAAAACAAGGGAGAAAATTATGAGCGAAGAAAAAGATTTAGAAGTAAGTAATGACAATATTGAAATGCCTGAAGAGTTTGTTGAATTATTAAGACAATTAGCAGACCTTCAACAACAAATGAAAAATGTAGATTATATGAATCCAGAATCTATTAACAACTCTATTAAAATAGGATTAGAAATAGGTCAAATTAACTTAAAAATGAGTAGTATAATAATGCATATGTCTATGGCTAATGCTATAGACCCTAGAATTAATAAGATGAATGAAGAAATGAATAAAGTAATGACAAGTTAATATCATTATAAAAAGATATAAGATAAATTTCTTATATCTTTTTATATTTAAACATAACACTAAAACAAACATAAATTAAAAAGTCAATTTAAAGTTGACTTTTTTGTATTGTATTTAGTGTCTAATATTGTATAATAAAGGTACATTATTGAGAAAAATGGAGGAAATAATATGTTGAAAGAATTTATAAAATGTTTTGAAATGAAAGAAGAAGATGTAGTATTTAGAGTTTGTGAACCAATTTCTAAATTAGATGTAGGTATTAGAGATGGAATACTTAATTGTATATATGGATATGAATCGTCTGATGTACTTGAGGAGTTAGAATTTGAAGATGAAGAAGGTTACGAAGCATTATGTGATGAATTACAAATAAGCGATGATGGATCTTTTGTACCTTTATTTCAATATGTTAAATCAGTACGTTTTGATGATCTTGATTTCTTACAAAGTGAACTAGAAGAACTTGCTGAACTTAAAGAATTAGAACTTAATTTAGATTTTATTAAAGAACAATTACCAAAAGAAGAATTGTTTGAGAAGTTAAATCAATTATTAAATGAAAAATCGTATTCATTAGCGATAATATCTGAACATGATGGTATTTTTCATATTGCATTTATCAAAACTCAGTATGTTGATGTATTTAATAAATCTATTAAAGCATTGTTTAATGAGACTTGGGCTGTTGAAGGGTTAAAAATTTTTTAAAAAATAGGAGAGCATATGATATTTAATGGAGAACGCGTAAAACAAGTAAGAAAAGTTAGAAATCTAACACAAACAGATGTAGCAAACTATATTGGTGTTACTAAACAAGCTGTATCAAATTGGGAGAATAATATTTCAATTCCAGAATCATTAGTATTACCAAACTTAGCAAAACTTTTAAATGTTGAAATGAGTCACTTCTTTTCTGAAGTAGAAACAGAAAAAAAAGTGAATCATAATTGTATTACTAATGAAGAGTTAGAAGCGAAACAAAAATTAGTAGATGAATATAATTTAAAAAATACAAATACAACATTATCAATATCTAAAGGTAAAGAAATATTTATAACATTATCTAAAATAAATAAAATTGAAAATGATGAATTTACTATACCTAGTATAGTTAATAAAGTTGCCTTTTTAAAGTTTCCTAAGATAAATAAACTTAAATTAAAAATAGAAGGTAATTTAAAAAAGGTTGATTCAATATTAAGTGGATTAATTATAGATGAATTAGATCTAAGTGAATTTGATATTACTAAAATAGAAGACTTGTCTGGTTTATTTCATGGAACTAAAGGTATTGGTAAATTAATAGGTTTAGATAAATGGGATATGACAAAAGTTAAATCTATAAAAGGGTTATTTAGATATAGTAACATTAATGAGATAGTTGGAATAGAAAAATGGGATACATCGAAAATAGAAAATTTCACTCAATTATTTTATAATGCAAAAATAGGTAAAGTAAATATAAGTAATTGGGATTTATCTTCAATGATAACAACAGATCCTACTAAAGAATTATTAATAGGAATATCAACTGGTATATTTCAATTATGTAAAATAGATAAATTAATGATAGAAAATTGGGATGTATCAAATGTTAATAGATTTATTTGTTGGTTTTACAATGCTAAAATAAATGAAATATCTGATATATCGAATTGGAATGTATCTAATGGTATTAACTTTAAAATGATGTTTTCGTTAGCGTCATTTGGTAGTGAATTCAATATTTCTAAATGGAATATTAACGATGTGGCTATTGTTGATAAGATACTTCTTAATTCTCAAAACATTATTAGATAAAATCAAATAAGTTTAATATTTTTATTACTTTGAATGGTTTTGTGTAGTCGATTGAAAAGTATTTAATAAAAATAATAGGGGTGATTTTATGGACAGCATTACAAATATAGAAGATGTTTTTAATAAATATAAAGAAAATAGTTTTTTAAAAGAATGTTTAGAAAGTGAAAATATTGTTTATTATAATAAAAAAAATGTTGTCCTTGGTTACTCAGAGGATAGAAATAAAAGAGATCAAATTATTATACTTTCTGAAAATGTTGCTAATGTAATGGCAAATCATAGTTCATCTTTAGTTAATGTAAAAACAATAATATTTTTAAAGGATGGTCCTGCACCAAAAAGTAATATAAATACGTATATTGATAAATTTTATATAGATTTCGTATTTCATAAAGCTAACTTCTTAAAAGGAAAAAATTTTACACTACAAGGACTACAGTATATAGTTAATAATTTTGAAAAGTTCGATGATAAAGAAAATCTTTTTAAAATATTAAAATCTCAAGCAATTGCTATGAAAAACTTTAGAAGTGAAGTTATTGCTAAGAGTAACTATAAAATAATAGAATTTATGATATTTCATAAACTATTTAATTTAGAAGAATTAAATAGTTTATTAGAATGTGATATCGATCAAACTACAAAAATTTCTGTGTTAGATGACATTAAAAATTTTGATAGTGAAGAAAAAGAAAAATATTCTAATTCAGTAATAAGAAAAGAAGAATTAGTATATGGGATTATAGAACATTCATTAAAAGATTTAAAAGATGATTTTGTTTGTAGTAAGAAAGATAATAAAATTTTCATTTCTAAGTATAAAGGTAATGACTCAAGTGTAGTAATACCTGGTAGTGTTGATGGAATTACTGAATTTGTTTTTAAATCCTTTAAACTAGCTGATAATGTTGATACTATAATATTTGATGAAGGTATTACTAAAGTTTTTATTGATGAATCAGTAAGTTGTTTGTTTACTAAATCTAAATGTTTGAAAAACATTAAACTTCCAAGTACACTTACTTACATAGATAGTGAAATATTTTCATCAATACCTTATGAAACGACTGTTGATATTAGTAGAGTAAAAGATTCAAATTTCAAATATATTGATGAACATTATTTATGTTATAAGAATAGATTACTATTTATTAAAGATAGAACAAATATAAAAGAAATTGTACTACCTGAAGAAGTAACTGAAGTTAAAGAGTTTAGTTTCAAGAAATGTAAAAATCTAACAAAAATCACTTTACATAAAAATCTAATTAGATTTGATGGTTTTAATTTTAGTAAATCTAAAAAAATTAAATCTATAGAAATACCAAATTGTGTAACTGAGATACCATGTGATGCATTTAAAGATTGTGATAGATTAGCAGAAATAAATTTCAATAATGTCACATCTATAGGTAATGATGCATTTAAAAATTGTATAGGACTAATAGAAGTAGTTGTACCTGAACCCATAAATTATATTGATGTTGGTGCTTTCTCTCAATGCACTAATTTAAAAATAATAAAGTTCCCTTCTAGTTTGAAAAAAATTGGTCCAGCAATTTTTGAAAGTACAGGACACATTTCTGTATATGTTCCTGAAGAAGTAGAAGAAATGTATAATACATTTTTTAGATGTTATTCATTTAAAATATTTACCCCAAAACCAAAGGTAGAACATGAATGGCATAAAGTTTATAAAGACAATATAGAATGGATTTAAGCATAAAGCATTTTTGTTGTATAATGTAGAAATGTATCATATAATTTAAATGTTAAATGTTAGGAGAATATAAATGAACATAAATGAATTATTTAAAATTAAAAATATAAATGAAGAAGAATTAGCAATATTAAAAAAAGTAGAAGAGTATTACTTAAATAGGTTAATAGAATTAGCAAAAAATATAGAATATAAAGAATATATATTAGTATATAAATTAGGTGTTTTATATAGTGAAAACAATAATCATTTAGGTGCATTAAAATTAGTTAAACTTGCTTATGAAAATGGTATTAAAGAAGCAATAAATACCTTAGGTAAAATATATTTCGAAGGTAAAGGTTGTTCTATAGATATTGAAAAGGCAATAGAACTTTATAAGTCAGGTGTTGAATTAGGTTATGCTGATTGTCAATTAAGTTTAGGTATTTTATATGAAACTGGTAAAGGTATAGAAAAAGATGAGCAAGAAGCATTAAGACTTTATAAACTTGCTGCATCACAAAATTTTGCATTGGCAGTAAGAGAAATGGGTATGTTATATCAAAAAGGTAGAATCGTTAAAAAGAATGGAAAAGAAGCTATTAAATGGTATGAATTAGCTGTTGAATTAGGAAACGTATCCTCACTTAATCAAATTGGTTTTATATATGATGAATGTCTTGGTGATGAATGCAATAAAAAAATAGCATTAGAATATTATATTAAAGCAGCTGAAAAAGGAAGTGTAGTAGCAGCATCTAATGCATCTACATTATTAGGTGATGAAAAATTAGAAGAAATATATGACCTTGATTTAGCAATTGAATATTGTACTAAAGCAGCAAACAAAGGACACTATAACTCTCATAAAAAATTAGTTACATTAAAAAATAAAAAACTTAAGTGTCCAGTATATTTAGTAGTAGGAACACATCCTTATGATACTCCAGGCTATGATATAGAATTAGATACAATATTACCTAAAGATTCTTTTTTAAAAAGTATAGATGGATCAACTGATATAAAAATGATACCTAAAAACTTTAGACAATTATCAAGAAGTACAATAAATTTTAATGCTAATGTTTTAATAGTTGAAGACGGTGTTAATGATATACAAATGGCTTCATTTGAGAATGTTGGTACATTAGTATATTTAGGTACAAAAAGTTTTCCTTCGATTAGAGCATTTAAATCAATGAAAATTAAAAATGCTATTTTTATTAATGCTGGATTCTTAGCAGGTAGTATGTTTTTAGTAGAAGGATGCTTTCATATAATGAAAAACTTCGAAGAGTTTAATGATAAAGAAAACTTTATTAAACAATTAAAAAAGAAATCAGAAAAAATTAATAATATATTAATGAAGTTATTTGAAATGAATGATGAAGTAGTAGCTAAATTTATAGTAGATAATATAGCTTCATATGAAATGTTGAATTCATTTACAAAATTTAATTTAGATAGTAATATTAATTTTTTATTACTAAATGCTATTAATAATAGTGATGTTAAAGAAAAAGAAAAGTTTGAAAGTAAACAAGGTAGAAAAGAAGATCTTACTATCGGAATTGATAATACAACAATACAAGATTTAAAAATGGATTTCGGTTGTGCTATTAAAGATAACAAAATTGTAATATCTAAATATATTGGTAATTATGAAGATTGTATTATCTTCCCTGCTGATGTAGAAGGAATTAATGATTATATGTTTAAAGGATTAATAAAAAGTAATACAATTAAAACAATAATATTTGAAGAAGGTATTAAAAATATAACTATTGATAAAGTAACAGCAATATTTTCTAAATGTGAATGTTTAGAAGAAATGCATTTACCTAAATCATTAGAACATATTGATGAACAAATATTAATGAGTTTACCAGATTTTACTAAAGTTATTACTAAAGATTCTATTTATAATTCTAAAGGCAATTTCATTTATAAAGATACTAAACTTGTTACTGTAGTTAAAAAAAGTAAAATACTTAACTTAGAAATACCATTTGGTACTACAGATATAGCTGATAATTTATTTTATAATTGTAAAAATTTAACAAGTGTATCATTCCCTAAAACAATACAGAGAATAGGTGAATCTGCTTTTAGTAGATGTAGATTTAGATCAGTTACCTTCCCTCATGCTGTAGATAAAGAATTAACTATAGAAAAAGAAGCTTTTGCTAAAAGTAATTTATTTTATAAATTCAATTTACCAAAAGGACTTAAGATAATAAAAGAACATGCATTTAGTGAATGTAAAGCAGCTTCATCTTTCACAATACCAAGTACTGTTGAATATATAGGTAAAGCAGCATTTGATGAATGTAGATCAATGGGTAAAATTAATGTACCTGCTGGCGTTGAGTGTTTAGAAAATGCTGTATTTGCTGATTGTACAACAGCTCATTATATTGAAATAGAAGAGGGTGTAAAGAAAATTGGTGCAACAGCATTTTACAATTGTAGATGTGTTAGTAGCATTTCAGTTTCTAGTACTGTTGAATCTTTTGTAAGTTCTATAGATGATTTATATAACGTATCTTCTATTACTGTTGCTGATAATAATAATAACTTTAAATCTATCGAAAATGTTTTATTTAATAAAGATTGTACAACTTTACTAAAAGTAGCTCCTAAACGTAGTGGGACAACTTTTATAATACCAGATACGGTTGTTTCAATTTCTGTTAATGCATTCGCAGGATGTAGAAAATTAACTAAAATAGTTATTCCAAGTAGTGTAAAAACTATAAAAGAAAATACTTTTAGTGAAAATGCTGAATATAAAATTTATACTTCATTAAAGGAAAAACCTGAAGGATGGAATATACCGGAATCCTTTGTTATTTGGGGTTCGGAAGAATAATATATTTAAAAGCATATAAGATTAATTTCTTATATGTTTTTTATATGAAAATAATAAAAAAATGTCTTAAGGAGAACTATTTATGTATAAAATAAAATGTATTAAATGTTTAAAAGAAAATGAAACTAAAGACGAAAAGTATAATTGCTCATGTGGTAATGAAATTAACGTTTTAGAAAGTAAAGAGTTATGCAATGTAGATGAATCTTATTTAATAAGATTACAAACTGTATTAAATGATACACAAAGATTAAAAAAATATTCTATGTTACATGAATTAGCTTTATTATTTGATCTTGATGATGATTATGATCAATCTTTAAAGTATTCTAAAATGGCATACGAATTAGGTGATCAAGACGCTGGATTATATATTGGTGATGCTTATTATGATGGAAATGGTTGTAAGCAAAATTACGAAAAAGCAGTAGAACAATTTAAAGTTTTAATGGATGCTGGAAATGTACTTGCTAAATCTAATTATGCATATTGTTTAGAAAATGGTAAGGGATTAATTAAAGATCAAAAAAAAGCTTATGAACTTTACTTTGAAGCAGCAAAAGAAAATTGTTGGCATGCATTAAGACAAATAGCTTGTAACTACGAGTTTGGATATAGAGATAAAGTAGATTTAAATGAAGCAATTAAATGGCATAAATTAGCATATGAAAATGGTAGTGGAGCATCGGCTAATGATATAGGTAATTTTTACTATAGCGGTCGTGGTGTAGCCCAAGATTATAAAATAGCATTTGAATGGCATATGAAAGGTGCTCTATTAGGAGAGCCTGTAGCTTTAAATCAAGTTGGTATTTCATATAACTTAGGTAAAGGTGTAGAACAAAATTACGAAAAATCTTTTTATTGGTTAAAAGAAGCTGCTTATAAAAAAAATGATGATGCGTACTTTGCTTTAGGGATGTACTATGATAATGGTATAGGAGTTAAAAAAGACCTTAATGAAGCGATAAAATGGTATACTAAAGCAGCTGATAAAGGTGATATGAATGCTGCTAAAGCACTATCGAAATTAAAATTAAAAGGAAACTCAAAAGTAGTTAATCCTGTTGAAATATTAAGTGGTAAGCATGATGTAGATAGATTACCTGATGTTGAATTAAATGATATTATAGCAAGAGATTCGTTTTTAAAAGTATTAGAAGGATCTAAAGATGTTAAAATGGTTCCTAGAAACTTTTCATCTTGGGGATATGGTACATATAGTTATAATTCTAATGTATTAATAATAGAAGATGGTGTAGATGATATGAGAAGAGTTATCTTTAAAAATATCGATACATTTGTTTACTTAGGATCGAAGGGTATTAAATCAATTAAAGCTTATACTTCAATGAAAGTTAAAAGAGCAATATTTATTAATTCAGGATTTTTAAAAGGTAGAAACTTATTAATAGAAGGTTGTACTTATATAATAGAAAATTTTAATGATTTTAACGATAAAGAAAATTTCTTAAAAGAATTAAAAAAGAAGTCAGATAAAATGCAAGATCTATTAAGAGATTTAATTAAATTAAATAATGATAAAATTAATAATTTTATTAAAGAAAATAATATCGTTATTATAGAAGAAAAAAATATCACTGATGAAGTTGAAACTGTTGATGGAACTTTATTCACTAATATAAATTTCAAAGAAGATATAAAGGAAATAGCAAAAAAATTATCTGCAGAACCATATTTTAAAAATATTAATATTGATGTAGAAAAAACAAAGATAACAACCTCATACAGAATGTATTCTCCTGAACCATATACTAGTAGACTTAGTAAAATAGCTCAAACTTTAATTATACAATCTAATGTTGAATTTATTGGAAGTTTAGCATACAAAGATATAGAAAACTTAATATATTTAGGTGAAAAAGGATTACCTAATTTTAATTTATGGAAAAAATATAAAGGTGAAATTCCTAATATTATATTTTTAGACACTGGATTTTTGAGTGGTAAAATGTTTTTAGTAGAAGGATGTACTTTTATTATCAATAACTATGAACACTTCCTAGATAAAAATAATTTCATTACAACTTTAAAAAAGAAAACAGATAAAATTAAAAGTTTAGTACATGATCTTGTGCAAACTAATAATGTAAATATAATAAAATTTTTAATTAACAATGGTGTTTTATCATATGAATTTATGTTAAAAGCTAGTACCTCAAACTTATCTCAAGAAGTAAAAGTATTCTTATTAAATGAATTAAAGGATATTAAAGAAGATGTTATAAAAGAGTATGAAGAAAAAGAAGAAAGAAAAGAAAATCTTGATTTAGGATTCGAACAATATACTCTTAAAGATTTTAAAGAACATTTTGCATGTACAGTTAAAGATGACAAAATCATTATATCTAAATACAAAGGGTATAGTGATGTAGTAACAATTCCTGTTGTAAATGGTATAACTAAATTTGAATTTAAATATATAGGAAAGAACTATTCGATTAAAAAAATACTTTTTGAAGAAGGAGTAACATCAATTAGTAGAAGTTACGAAACGAAAGAATATCCATTTCAAGATACTAATTTATTAGAAGAAATACATGTACCTAAATCATTAACACATATTGATTCTAATTTTGTTGAAACATTAAGAAAAAATAAAGTGAATATATATTCATCAAATACAGATAATCCTAATAATTTAATGATGGTTGGAAATCTACTTATACAATATAATTCTATTATTTATTTAAACAATAGAACAACAGTAAAAGATATTGTTATACCTGATAATGTAACTAGTATCCTAGATGATGCATTTTTAAACTGTAAATCTTTAGTTAGTGTAAAACTACATGATAATGTAGTTAACATAGGAAATAATGCATTTAAAAATTGTGAGTTATTAGTTAATATAAAATTACATGATAAAGTAGCTAATATAGGTGATGAAGCATTTAGAGGTTGTGAGTCATTAAAAACAATACAACTACCTAATTCTATAGAAAGTTTAGGTGATGCTTTATTTGGAGGATGTTATTTATTAGAAGAAGTTAATATACCTGAAAAAATAACTCAACTTAATGATAATATGTTTGCATTTTGTTCATCTTTAAAATCAATTGATATATCTAAAATAACAAAAATAGGAAATAACACATTTGAAAGTTGTAGGGAATTAGTAGATATTAATATACCTAATACATTAACTACTATCGGTAGTGGAGTGTTTAAAAATTGTTCTGCGATTAGTAATATAACTCTACCTAGTAATATTACAATGATTCCTGATGAGTCATTTTATGGATGTAGTTCTTTAACTAATTTCACACTAAATGATACAGTAACACAAATTGGTAAATTTGCGTTTTTTGGTTGTAAAAGTTTATCAAATATAGTAATACCAAATTCAGTTGTTAAAATAGATAGCTATGCTTTTAGATCTTCTAATTTAGAAAGTATAATAATACCTAACACTGTTAAAGAATTATTAGAAGGTTCATTAGCACAATGTTTATCACTAAAAACAGTGGTATTGCCAGAAACAATAAACGTTTTAAATGCGTCATTATTTTATGAGTGTAGTAATTTAGAAAGTGTAAATATACCAAGTGGAGTTACATCACTAGAAAGTTCTGTATTCTATAGTTGTGCATCATTAAAAAATTTAATACTACCTAAAAAATTACAACGTATAGGAAGTAGTGCATTTAGTGGATGTAGTAGTTTAAATAACATAACTATTTCAGATAGTGTTGCTGAGGTTGGAAGAGATTTATTTTTAAATTGTTCAACAATGACTGATATATCATTACCTGATAAAATTACTAAAATAGGTTACTGGACTTTCTCAGGATGCACATCATTAAAAAATGTTAAATTACCAAAAGGGGTTATTTCAATTCCAGCAGGTTCATTTAAAAATTGTTCTAGTTTAACTAATATAACTATTCCTGATGTTATTACATCTATTGGTTATGCAACATTTGAGGGTTGTACATCATTAAAAGAAATACATATCCCTAAAAAGTTAAAAGTATTAGAAAATAGTATGTTCTCAGGATGTACATCTTTAGAAAAAATTGATTTACCTAAAGAACTTGAAAAAGTTTCATATTCAGTATTTGAAAAGTGTACATCATTAAAAGAAATAACTATTCCAAAAACTGTTACTGAAATAAGAGAATCAACATTTTCTGGCTGTGATAATTTAAGAACAGTATATATAGATAGTGGAATTTATCATATAGATTCACAAGCATTTAGAGGAACAACTAATCTAACTGTTGTTTTTAAAGGTGAAATACCTTCTAAATTTGAGTGGATAAAAAAAGAAGGAATAAAAGTTTTGTGTAATTAGTAACATAAACGTAAAGATTAAATCTTTACGTTTTACTAATAAGTAATACATGGGAGAAGTAGATATGAATAGAAAAATAAAAATAATAGATGAAATGAATATTTATGGTGCTGAAGCAGATGCAACTTTACGAGATATTGTTAGTAGGGATTCATTTTTAAATTGTCTTGAGAATTATGAAAATATAATTATGGTAAAAGAGAATTTTACACCTTGGCATAACGGTACTTTCGAAATGACGGCTAAAACATTAATAATTGAAGATGCTGTTAATGACTTAAGAAGGTATTCTTTTAAAAAAGTAAATACACTTGTATATTTAGGTCAAGGAGGTCTACCTTCTATTAAAGCATTTAAAAGTATGAAAATAAATGAAGCCATATTTATAAACTCAGGATTTTTAAAAGGTAAACTATTTTTATTAGAAGGTTGTACTTATATAATAGAAAATTTTGATTTATTTAATGATAAAGAAAATTTTATTGAAGGATTAAATAAAACATCTGATAAAATTCAAAAATTAATAAAGGATATTATTATTACACAAAGTGATATTTTAACTTCTTTTTTAATTAATAACAATTTAGTTAAATATGATGTAGCGATGCAATGTTTAGATTTAGATATAAGTAGAGATAAGAAAATGATGCTTATGGATTTAGCAAACAATTCTTGTATAAAAGAAAAAGAAGTCTATAACAAAGCTTTAGATCGAAAGGAAACTCTTGATTTAGGGATTGAAGGTTTTACATTAAAAGATTTTAAACGTACATTCAATTGTTCAATTGAAGAAGAAGTTATTTCAATAGCATCATATAAATTAGATGAAGAAAGTATTATATTTCCTGGTTGTATTGATGGATGCAATAAATATTTTATTAAAAACCAAAAATTAAATGCAAAAGTAAAAACAATATCTTTTGAAGAAGGTATTACTGTAATAAATGGAATGGAAAAAGCATTTGAAAGACTTACAGCATTAGAAGAAATACGTTTACCTAGTACATTAGTTCATATTGATGAGTGTGTAATTAACTCAATATCTGATAAAGTAAAAGTATTTATAGGTGAAGATAAAACATATGTTGTTTGTAACAATAATACATTATTAAGAATAAATGACGTTGAAAATTTAAAAAACATTGTTATCCCTAATGGTGTAAAAAAAATAGCAAAAGAGTTATTAAATTATAAATGTAGAGTAGATAGTGTAACATTTCCTAGTTCAATTGAGGAGATATCTCATAGTTCATTTTCTGGTATTTACCTAAAAGAGATTATATTTAATCCTCTTGATAGTAAATTACAAATTGGTGAATATGCATTTATGGGTAATAGTTTAACTAATGTTATACTTCCTGAAGGTACTATTAGTATTTCTAATTTTGCATTTTGTGCATGTAGCAAATTAGATTCATTAAGTATTCCAAGTACATTAGAGTCAATATCATCAGATGCATTTAGAGCTTGTCTGATGTTATCAAATGTTAACATAAGTAGTGACAATAAAATATTTAAAGTAATTGATAATGTATTTTATAGTGATTATCAATTAATTAGAGCTATGAAATGTTATAATAATCCAGAATTAACTATTCCAAATGGTATAAAAGAAATAGGGCAACATGCTTTTGAAAATATTAAAACTTTAGAAAAAATAATATTTCCAAATTCAGTTGAAATAATACAAACATGTGCATTTACTGAATGTATAAATTTAAATACAATTAAATTTCCAAATAACTTAAAGTTTATTGGACAAGCTGCATTTTATGCATGTGATAATTTAATTGCTTTTGAAATTCCTGAAAGTGTTGAAACTATTGAGGATTATACTTTTAGAGTTCTTGATAATACAAATACAAAAGGTGTTGGTGTTATCTATACAGAAGTAGAATCACTTCCTGATGCATGGTACAAAGGAATTGTTCGTGATGGTAGAAAAGTTAAATGGGGAAAAAGTATAATTGATTAATATTAATTAAGATTATGGAGAAGAATTTATGACTAAAGAAGAGTTATTGAAGAGAATAGAAAATAACGATGTTAATGCAATGATTGATATGGGATATTTATATTTAGATGAAAAAAATTTTAATGAAGCTAGAGCTTGGTTTAAAAAAGCATCTGATTTTGATGAGCCATATGCTAATGTAATGTTTGGTAGTTTTTTAGAGTGCGAGGGTAAATATGAAGAAGCTAGTATCTTGTTTAAAAAAGGAATGGCTGCTGGAGTCTCTCAAGGAGCTTTAAACTTATCAGAATTATATATAGAAGGTAAATTAGAAAAAGACTATAGTAAAGCCATTTCTATATTAGAAGAGTATACAAAAATACAAATGGATTCTGAAGTTTTAGAAAAAATAGCAAGTTTATATGATCATGGTTATTTAGGAAGAGACAATATCCATAAATGTTTAAAGTATTATGAAATATTATCTGATATGGGATATTTAGTATATACAACAATGTTAGGTGTAAGTTACATGGATGGAAGAAATGGTGCTGTTATAGACAAAGAAAAAGGATTAAAATATTATTATAAATCTGCTGATGGTGGTTGGATATATGGTATGGTTAATCTAGGTTTATATTTATGTGATTGTGGAGATCGTGTCGAAGGACTTTCTTGGTTAAAAAAAGCATCAGAGATAGATGATCCTTCTTTATCAGATGTTGCTGAGGAAGCACTTGATTTTTATAAAAAATACAAAGCGAAATTTAATTTATAATGGTATACACTAACTAATAAGTGTGAAAGAAGGTATTTATATGAAAGATATAATATGTATAAAGTGTTTAAATAAAGAACAAGTATCAAAAGATTTATATCGTGTGAAATGTTCTTCATGTGGTTTTGAACTAAATGTTGAAGAAGCAGCTATATTAGCTAATTGTGATAATGAAGCTCATTTATTTATAAAAGAAAAAGTGAAAAAAATAGAAACTACAGATGACTTTGATTTATCTTATAAAATAAGTAAATTAAATTTCCCTAGATACGTAAAAGAAACAAGAGAATTATTTGAATTAGCATTAAGCAAAGATAATATTAAAGCATTATATGAAAAAGCGGATTATTATATAACTTTAGCAGATACATATCATCTTGGAGATCCAAATGGGAAAAGATTTTCTCAAGCAGCATATGATATTTATATAAGATTAATTAAATTAGGTGAAACACTTCCTTATAAAAAAATATTATTATTTGGTAAAATGAATACAACCACTCCTATTTATTCGGTTTCAGGATGGAAAGGTCCAATGACTACTAGAGTTGAACTAGAAGATGTTATTCAGTTTGATTCACATCTAGCATTTTTAAGAGATATTACTGGTATTAAAATAATATTAAAAAATATGAAGTGTCATACACATGGATTATATAGAAATCAAGAAGAGTATAGTATTAATTGTTTAATAGTTAATGATGATGTAACTTATATTGATAATGCTGTTTTTCCAAGCGTAAATACTTTAGTATATTTAGGAACTAAAGGTTTCCCAACATTAAATGCTTTTAAAAATACAAAACCTAGAGATGTTGTATTTATTAATTCTGGGTTCTTATCTGG
Organism: bacterium; assembly: GCA_044432925.1. Lineage (GTDB taxonomy): Bacteria > Bacillota_I > Bacilli_A > Acholeplasmatales > Anaeroplasmataceae > JAWXUE01. The sequence goes on from JAWXUE010000001.1 coordinate 26,970, forward strand.
GAAAAATTTCTTAGTTGAGGGATGTACATATATAATGAATAAGTTTGAAACATTCAATGATAAAGAAAATTTTATAACAACTTTGAGTAAGAAAACAGATAAAATGTTTAATCTAATTAAAGATATTATAGTTAAAGAAGAAAGTTTAAACTGTACTAAATTTTTAATAGATAACAATATTGTTAAATATGATTTATTATTAGAATGTTTAAATGAAAATATTTCAGATGAAAAGAAAATGTTAATTCTTGATGCTACTAATAATACATCATTAGAAGAAAAAACTAATCATGTTAAACATCAAGAAAGAAAAACAGAATTAGATTTAGGAATAGAATCTTATACTATAAAAGATTTGAAAGAAGATTATACATGTTCAAAAAAAGGAGATACAATTAAAATTACAAAATACTCTGGTAAAGATGTAGATTTAATTATACCTTCTAACGTTGATGGATGTACAAGCTTTGAAATTGAAGGATTCGGTAAAAATGATAATGTTAGTACAATAATATTTGAAAATGGTATTACAAGTATTTCATTAGGTAAAGAAACTAAATTCGGAGTATTTCATTATTTAAAAAATCTTAAAAAAATAATATTACCTCAAACATTAACTAATATTGATGCTAGATTATTCAATTCATTAAATACTAATGTTGTTGTGGAAGTTAATAAAGAAACTGGTTTATTAAAAGAAGTAGATGGACTTATTACCTTTGATGATAAATTAATCTTTATCAATAATAGAGATACAATTAAGAAAATAATTGTGCCTAACTATGTAAAAAAAATATTAGATTTAAATTTAGAAAATAGTTTAGTTGAAACAATTGAAATTCCAAATAACGTTGAAACTATAGGGAATATTAATTGTTTAGGTTGTTCATGTTTAAATAAAGTTTTATTACCTGATAGTATTAAAGTGTTAAATGATAGTGCATTTGAAGAATGTTATAAATTAAAAGAAATTAAATTACCAAGTAATTTAATATCTATTGGTTCTAACTGTTTTAAAAGTTGCTGGGAATTAGATAATGTTAATTTACCTGCTACATTAGAAGAGATTAATGATAAAGCATTTTATGTTTGTAAAAAATTATCTGAAGTTAATTTTCCTCAAAATATTAAATATATAGGAGCATCAGCATTTGGTTGGTGTACATCATTAACATCATTAAATATTCCAAAAACAATAGATATTATAAATAGATCAACATTTAAAGGATGTAAAAATATAACAAGTTTAATTATTCCATCAAATATCAAAACAATTTCTAAAAAAGCATTTTATGAATGTATTAGAATTACTTCTATAACTATAGAAGATGGACTTAAAACAATAGGTGAAGGTGCATTTGAAGAATGTAGAAAACTTAAGACTCTTAACATACCTAAGACTGTTGAGGAAATACCATATACAATTTGTATGTCTTGTAGTAAATTAGAAATTACTGTTGAAGAAAATGAAAAACAAAAAAACTGGTGCAAAAACTGGAATGATATATCAAAAGCTAATAGACCGTATAGTTGGTAGGAAGAAGATTAAATTATAGTAAATAAATGGAGAAATGATTATGGAAAATATTATATGCATTAACTGTTTAAATAAAGATGAAATTAAAACTAATGATTTAAAAGTAAAATGTAGTAAATGTGGCGGTTCTATAAATGTTCTAGAATCAAAATATTTATTTAATGTTGATGAACTTTATTTATGTAAACTAAGTGGAATTACTAAAGGATATGAATATAGTGATATGTATGTTTTAGCATATGAACTTGCTAAGATATACATTAAGGAAAAAGATTGGAAAAATGCATATAAATATCTAGAATTTTCAGCTCAAAGTCAATATACTAAAGCAATTAACGAATTAGGTAAATGTTATTTATTAGGACATGGTCTTGAAAATGAAAATGCTAAAAAGGCATTAGATTATTTTATTAGTGCGGCTGATTTAGGAAATGGTGAAGCGGCTTATAATGCTGCTGAAATATTAAGTGATAATACTTCCCTAATGAATAATGATAAATCATTAGAATATTTGAATAAAGCTGGAGAATTAGGTTATTTAGAAGCACAAAAAATTCTTGCTTATTATTATGAGGATATGCATAGATATTTTTCTTGCAATACATTCTATTATGGAAAAAACGAACTATTTTCCGCAAACAAACCATATCATGACTTAGAGTTAGCACAATATTGGTATAATAAAGCTGCAGCTCAAGGGGATGAGGAATCTAAAGAGGCGTTAGATAAATATACAGACTATGTTAAAGATTATGTTACATCTTCTGATGCATTTATATTGTCATGTGCTGAATATGTAAATAAATCTCATTGGGAATTCATGTATAAATTAAAAAGTAAAATAATTGTTTTAGGTGGATCTGTAAAACAATCATATTCAATTGGAGCAATTGATACTATGGAAGTTTTAATATATACAGGTAAAAATGGTTTACGTAAAACTCCTTGTTATAGAAAAAGTACGAACTTTACAATGATATATACTTCAGGTAATTTCTTAAAAGGTAACTTTGAGTTATTAGAAGGATGTATTTATATATTTAATAATTGGGAAAAGTTTCCTGATAAAGAAGCGATGTTAAAAAATTTAAAATCTAAATCAGATAAAATAAGAAATTTACTAATAGAAATAGGTAATAGCCCTAAAAGGGGTAGAGCAATTGAAATACTGTTAGAAAATAATGTTTTACCTTATGATATATTAGTTGAATATTCTAAATTAGCTTTATCGCCATCAGAGGGTGTATTAATATTAAATGCTTTAGAGAAATCAAGCGATAAAACTAAAAAGAATTATAAAGTAAAAGAAGAAAGAGAAAATGATTTAGAATTAGGTCTAAGTGAATATACTATAAAAGAATTTAAAAAAGTATTTAATTGTGTTATCAATGATGGTGTTATAGAATTGAATAAATGTAATACTACTGATGAAACAATTCTATTACCTGCTTCTATTGAAGGGGCAAATAAATATAAGTTTAACTCACAACAAAAGAATACTTATGTTAAAAAAATTTATTTTGAAGAAGGAATAACAAGTATTGATATTTCATCTTCAGCTTCTTCCCCTTTAAACAAATTTGTTAATTTAGAAGAAGTGCATATTCCTAGTACTCTAGAATACGTAACTCCATTATTATTCCATAATGCTGAATTTTACACTCATGATAAATCTAATCCATATATCGTTAATACTGAAGGAACTTTATTGTATGTTAGAGGTAAAGAAGAAATAGTAGACATTGTTATCCCTGAAGGTGTAAAAAAAATAACAAGTTCTTTTTTTGAAAATTTAACCAAAGTCAAAAGTGTGTCTTTACCATCAACGATAGAAGAAATAGAAGAAAATGCTTTTAAAGATTGTAAAAAGATGGCTAGTATTAAATTTACTGAAAAAACTAATAACTCTTTAGTTATAGGAAAATTTGCATTTAAAAACAATTTTAAAGTTAAAGAGATTACCCTTCCTGAAGGAACAATATTTATTGATGATTTTGCATTTGATTTATGTAAATCATTAAAAACGATTAATCTACCATCTACATTAGAACTATTAGCTAATAGTGTTTTTCATAAGTGTAAAGTACTAAAAGAAATGAAATTTACTAGTGATAACGATAATTTTATATTAGAAGAAAATGCCCTATATTCTAAAGGGTATATAGATTTAATTCAAGTGTTTAATTCGGAGGAAACTACTTCATTTACTATAAATAAAAATGTTAAAAATATTAAAGATTCTGCATTTCAAGAATTTATTAATCTAGCAAACATAGAACTACATGAAGGTTTAGAAGAAATAGGTGATTCTGCTTTTAGAAAATGTCATTTATTAAAAGATGTAGTATTGCCAAAATCTCTTAAGAAGATTCACTTCTCTGCATTTAGAGATTGTAAATCTTTAGAAGTTATTAAAGTGCCTGAAGGTATTGAAGATATAGGTTATGCTGTGTTTAAAGGGTGTGAATCTTTATATGATGTAACATTACCTGAATCTCTTGAATTTATAAACGGATTAGCATTTGCAAACTGTTATTCTTTAAAAGAATTAGAATTACCTATTAAAACAACTCACATATTATCAGCATTTGTTGATTCAAAACAAATAGTATTATATACAATGTTAGAAAGTGCACCTGAAGGATGGAAATGTTATGATTCTTATATCGCTTGTTCTAATGGACTTTATTTTGATAACGAAGTGAAGTATAAAGAGAAATTATCTAAAAAGTAAATTATTTATTTGAATATTAAGTGTTATTGATACTCATTATAATATTAATTTGATAGATTCTAAAAATAATTCTCAATAAAAACATATAAGATTAATTTCTTATATGTTTTTTATGTCAAGTGCTGATTGACAAATTTTAAGATTGGTTTGTTGAATAATGTAAAATAATGATATATAATTTAACTAATCATTAAAAGGAGACTTTACAATATGAATGAGATTATATGTATTAAATGTTTAAATAAAGAAAAAGTATCTAAAGATTTAAATAGAGTTAATTGCTCGTCGTGTGGATTTGAATTAAATGTTGAGGAAGCAGCTATACTAGTTAATTGTAATAATGATAATCTGTTATTTATAAAAGACAAAATAAAAAAAATAGAATCTACAGATGATTTTGAATTAGCTTATAAGATCAGTCAATTAAAATTTCCTAGATATATTAAAGAAACATCTGAATTATTTAAATTAGCATGCGACAAACTTAATTTGAGTGCATTATATTATAAAGCAAACGAAGATATATATTTAACTGATACAATTTTTCGTGGACATCCAGATGAAACTAATTATTATAAATCAGCTTTTGATATATATACAAAACTAAAAGAACTAGGTGAGACTCTTGCTGAAAAAAAACTATTAATGTTTCAAAAAAGTAATGTTGTTAATCCTATATGTTCAATTTCAGGATGGGAAGGAACGGAACCTATAAATGTTGAATTAGAAGATATTGTTAGATTTGATAAACAACTAGAATTTTTAAGAGATATTACTGATGTTAAAATTATTGTAAGGAATTTGAGGTTTCATACATATGGTACATACAGAGGAAAAGACAAACATAATTTAAATTGTCTAATAGTAAATGATGATGTAACTCATATTGATAATGCTATTTTCCCAAGTATAAATACTTTAGTATATTTAGGTGCTAAAGGCTTTCCTACATTAGATGCATTTAGAGATACACAGGTTAAAGATGTTGTATTTATTAATTCTGGATTCTTAGCTGGAAAAAATTTCCTAGTTGAGGGATGTGCATATATAATAAATAATTATGAAAAGTTTAATGATAAAGAAAATTTTATAACAACTTTAAGTAAGAAATCAGATAAAATGCTAAATTTAGTTAAAGATATTATAGTTAAAGAAGAAAGATTAAATTGTACTAAATTTTTAATAGATAATAATATTGCTAAATATAATTTATTATTAGAATGTTTAAATGAAAATATCTCAGATGAAAAGAAGATGTTAATACTTGATGCCACTAATAATACTTCAGTAGAAGAGAAATCTAATCATATTAAACATCAAGAAAGAAAATATAACTTAGATTTAGGTTTTGATTCTTATTCATTAAATGACTTAAAAGAAAATTATACATGCTCTAAAAAAGGAGATACAATTAAAATTACAAAATATTCAGGTAAAGATGTAGATTTAATTATACCTTCAAACGTAGATGGTTGCACTAGTTTTGAAATTGAAGGTTTTGGGAAAAATGATAGTGTAAATACAATAATATTTGAAAATGGTATTACAAGTATTTCATTAGGAAAAGAAACTAAATTTGGTGTATTTCATTATTTAAAAAATCTAAAAAAAATAATATTACCATCAAGCTTAATTAATATAGATGCTAGATTGTTTCAAACATTAAATACTAACGTTATTGTTGAACTTAATAATGAAAGTGATTTACTAGAAGAAGTAGATGACTTTATTATACTTGGTGACAAACTAATATTTATTAATAATAGAGATAAAATTAAGAAAATAATAGTACCAAATTATGTTAAAAAAATATCTGATTTAAATTTAGAAAATAGTTTAGTTGAAACAATTGAAATTTCAAATAACGTTGAAACTATAGGAAATATTAACTGTTTAGGTTGTAGTAATCTTAAGAAAGTAATCTTACCTGATTGTATGACAAAATTGAATGATAGTTCTTTTGAGGAGTGTTATTCTTTAGAGGACGTTAAGTTACCAAGTAATTTAATAACTATAGGTTTAAACTGTTTTAAAAAGTGTTGGAAATTAAAAAATATTAGTTTACCAGATAAATTGGAAGAGATTCAAGATAATGCATTCTACTTTTGTGAAAGTTTACCTGAAGTTAATTTTCAAGAAAATATTAAATATATAGGTGAAGCTGCATTTAGTTGGTGTACATCACTAACAACATTAAATATTCCTAAAACAATAGATACTATAGATAGAACAACATTTAAAGGATGTGAAAATCTAACAAGTTTGATCATTCCATCAAATATCAAAAAAATTTCTAAAAAAGCATTTGATGAATGTATTAGTCTTACTTCTGTAACTATTGAAGATGGAGTTACAACAATAGGTGAAGGTGCATTTGCTGGTTGTAAAGAACTTAAGTCTCTAGTATTACCTAAATCTGTAGAAAAACTAACATATAAAATTTGTATGTCTTGTACTAAATTAGTATATGAAATTGATGAAAGCGATAAATAAAAGGAGAAAAAATTATGGAAAACAAATTAAAAGAATTTGCTGAATTATATTTTGAAGGTGTAAATGAATTTATTGGTGTACAAGGAATAGAAGTATTAAAATTCTTTGGTAAACAAATAGATAAGGGATTTGAAATGCCTCTTGATTTATCTGTATTAGAATTTCTAACAGGTCAAATCAATGCTACATTTATAAACAAATTAGAAGAATACCCTGTGGTAATGGTAATTGATGATGAGAGTGAAGATGATGAAATTATTGGTATGACAAATGATATGCTAGAAATAATAGGTCTTAATGCAACATTTCAAGAAAACATTAATAAATTAAATCCTAGTGAATATTTAATTCAAATATCAAAAGACTTATTAAAATATGATTTTAGAATAATACGTTTTAATATAGAAGGTATGATTCCATTTGGAATAGTAAAAAAAGATAATATAGATAAAATAGTAGAATTATATAATAGCTTTAGTGATGAAGATGGATTTAAAGCTTGTGCTTTATAATAAAATTAATTGACTTATAACACATTTATATTTATAATATAACTAATTGCTATGAAGTAGAACAATATAAAATAATGAACAAATCTTAAAAGCGAATATAGAAATGGTGAAAGCTATATAAAAATTATTTTGTTACTCTCTACGGAGCTATAAGTAATCCCTGCTATAAAGGGAGTTCGAGTGCTAGAGTTTATATTCTAGAACTAAGGTGGTACCGCGAATAATTCGTCCTTAGATTAATTTCTAAGGACATTTTTTTATATTAAAGGAGAAAATAAAAATGAAAATTACATTCCCAGATGGAAACTTTAAAGAATTTGATACAGAAATGAAAGTAGTAGATATTGCTCAAGCAATATCACCTTCATTAAAAAAGAAATGTGTAGCAGCAGTAGTAGATGAATTATTAGTGGATTTAGAATATGTAATTCAAAAAGATTCTAAATTAAAATTAATAACTAATGATACTAAAGAAGCATTTGAAATATTAAACCATACAACAGCTCATTTATTAGCATTTGCTGTATCTAAATTATATCCTCATGCTCAAATGTCTATAGGACCTGCTATTGAAGAAGGATTCTATTATGACTTTGATTTAGGAGAAACTAAATTAGTAGAAGCAGATTTAATTGCTATAGAAAAGAAAATGATGGAGTTATCTAAAAAAGATTTCCCTATAACTAAAGAAGTAGTTAATAAAGATGTTGCATTAAATACTTTTAAATCAGATTTTTATAAATCAGATATTATAAGTAGTATCCCATCAAATGTTGTAACAATTTATTCTATGGATGATTATGCTGAGGCTTGTCGTGGTCCTCATTTAGCATCAACTAATAAAGTAAGATTTTTTAAATTATTAAATTTAGCAGGAGCATATTTTAGAGGAGATTCTAAAAATAAAATGTTAACAAGAATTTATGGTACATCTTGGTTTACTGAAGAAGCCTTAAAAACTCATTTAGAAAACTTAGAACAAAGAAAATTAAGAGACCATAGAAGAATTGGTAAAGAACAAGAATTATTTATGTTATCTGAATATGGACAAGGATTACCATTTTGGTTACCAAATGGTATGGCATTAAGAAATGCTTTAATAGAATACTGGACTAAATTACATGTAAAAAATGGATATGATTTTGTTCAAACACCTATTATGTTAAATCAATCATTATGGGAAACATCAGGTCACTGGCAAAACTATAGAGATAATATGTATACAACAGAAGTTGATGATACATTATTTGCTGTCAAACCTATGAACTGTCCAGGTGGTATGTTAATATATAAAAATAAAATAAGATCATATAGAGACTTCCCTTTAAGATTAGCAGAATTAGGATTAGTACATAGACATGAAGCTAGTGGAGCTTTAAATGGATTATTTAGAGTAAGAACATTTACTCAAGATGATGCTCATGTATTTATGACAATGAAACAAATAGAAAATGAAGTAGCAAATATAATTAAATTATACAAAACAGTTTATGAACAATTTAATCTTCCTTTCCATATCGAATTATCAACAAGACCAGAAGAAAAATATATTGGTGATAAAAAGACTTGGGATATAAGTGAAAAAGCATTAGCTAAAGCTTGTAAGAAAGCAGGGTTTGATTTCATAATTAATGAAGGTGATGGAGCATTCTATGGTCCTAAATTAGACTTCAAATTAAAAGATTCTATGAATAGAATTTGGCAATGTGGAACAATCCAATTAGATATGAACTTACCAGAAAGATTTGATTTAGTATACGTTGCTGAAGATGGTTCTAAACAAAGACCAGTAATGGTACATAGAGCATTATTAGGCTCAATAGAGCGATTTATCGGAGTTTTAACTGAACATTACGCGGGAGCATTCCCAACATGGTTAGCACCAATACAAGTAAGATTAATACCTGTAAATGCTGTACATCATAAATACTGTGAAAAAGTTAAAAAAGAATTATTAAAACATGATATAAGAGTAGAAATAGATTATAGAGAAGAAAAATTAGGATATAAAGTAAGAGAATCTCAAATTAAGAAAATTCCATTTGGAATCGTTGTTGGGGATAACGAAGTAAATGATAAAACAATTACTTATAGAAAACATAAAGAAACAGATACAACAACTTCTTCTTTAAAAGAATTTATAAAAGAAATAAAATCAACATACCCTAAATATTAATTATTAAGAAAATATGCAAATTTGGAATTGAACTCCAAATTTGCATATGTTATAATGTAAGAGGTAGGTGATAATAATGTATATAAATAGAACAATTAAAGATGAAGTTTTTAAAAGAATAAAAAATAGACCAATAACTTTAATAACAGGAGCTAGACAAGTAGGTAAATCTACTTTATGTCAAGAAATAGTTAAAGAGTTAGGATTTAAATATGTTACTTTAGATAATTTAACTAATAGAGAACAAGCTATGAATGATCCTCAAATGTTTTTAAAGATTAATAAATGGCCTTTGATTATTGATGAAGCACAATATGCACCTAAGTTATTTGATGTTATTGAAGAAATTGTTAATAATGAAAAATTTAATGGAAATAATAATTATTCGATGTTTGTATTAACAGGATCTCAAAGTTATAATTTAATGAGTCAAGTTACTCAATCTATGGCTGGTAGAGTTTCAATATTAAATATGCCACCACTTAGTATGAGTGAAATAAATAATAAAGAAGAAAATCATTTTACTGGAAATGTTGATGATATTATTAATAGAGTATCTAATTATAATATTGATGTTGATCACTTATATGAAAGAATAATTAAGGGGTTTTATCCTGAATTATATTCTAATGAAAATTTAGATTATGAATTATTTTATTCAGATTATGTACAAAGTTATATTGAACGCGATGTATCACAAATTCTTAATTTAAGTAATAAATATAAATTTAAAAATTTTATGGAAGTATTAGCATCACTTACAGGGTGTGAATTGATTTATGATAACATTGCTAAAATTATTGGTGTTGATGTTAAAACAATTCAAAGTTGGGTTAGTGTTTTAGTTAGTGGAGATATTATAACTTTAATACAACCATTTAATGAATTATCTGTTACTAAAAGAATTGTTAAAAGACAAAAAATATATTTTAATGATACAGGACTTGCTTGTTATTTAGCTAAATTAAATAATTCTCAAACTTTAATGAGAAGTGCATTTTCTGGAAGATTTATTGAAACTTACATTGTAAATGAAATAATGAAATCTTATAAAAATAATGGGAAAAATGCAAACTTTTATCATTATAGAGATAGTAATCAAAACGAAATAGATTTAATTGTTTTATATGAAGGTAAATTAACTTTAATCGAATGTAAAAGCGGAGTATCTTTTAATAAATCTCATGTGAAAGCATTTAAATGCATAAAATCAAATTATGAAATAGCAACATCATATTTAATTTGTAATACTGATACAATATATAAAATTGATGAGAATGTATATGCTATTCCGATAACAAGTATATAAGAAAGGAGTAAACTTATGAACATAGCTGCAATATCAACACCTTACGGAGTAGGTGCTATATCAATAATAAGAGTTAGTGGACCTGATTCAATTAACTTAGTTAGTAATGTATTTACTAAAGATTTAACTAAAGTAGATAGCCATACTATTCATTATGGTTATATTAAAGATAGGGATGTAATAGTAGATGAAGTAATGGTGAGTGTCATGAGAGCTCCTAGAACTTTTACTGCTGAAGATAGTGTAGAAATAAATTGTCATGGTGGATTATATGTAACAAATAGAGTATTAGAAGTATTACTTAAAAATGGATTTAGATTAGCAATAGGTGGAGAGTTTACTCAAAGAGCATTCTTAAATGGGAGAATAGACTTAACACAGGCTGAGGCTATAATGGATATTATATCTTCAGAAAATGAAAATTCATTACAAATTTCTAATAGAGCATTAAGAAAAGAAGTAACTGCTTTAATAGAAAACTTAAGAAGTGTCTTAGTAAATATAATGGCTAAAATTGAAGTGCATATAGATTATCCAGAATATGATGATGAAGTAGAGTTAACAAATGAATTAGTAATACCTTTATTAAAAGATGTAATAACTAAATCACAAAATATATTAGATAGATCTAAAGTAGGTAAAACATTAGTTGCTGGGATTAAAACAGCAATAGTAGGTAAACCTAATGTTGGTAAAAGTTCTTTATTAAATTTTTTATTAGATGAAGATAAAGCAATAGTATCTAACATCGCAGGTACTACTCGTGATATAGTAGAAGGAAGTATTAATTTAAATAATATAACATTAAAATTAATAGATACTGCTGGTATTAGAAATAGTAATGATGATATCGAACAAATAGGTATAACTAAATCATATGAAGTATTGAATAATGCTGATTTAGTTATATTAGTATTAGATGCTTCTAATATTACTAAAGAAGATAATGAATTATTAGAAAAAACTAAAGATTATCCTAGAGTAATAGTTGTAAATAAAAAAGATTTAAATAATAAAATCAAAATAAAAGAAGAACATATCTTAATTAGTGCTAAAAATAAAGAAGGTATTTCTTTATTAGAAAGCAAAATATTAGAATTAACTAAATTAGATAATTTAAATAATACTGAGTTCTTAACTAATAGTAGACAAATAAGTTTATTATCTAATTCATTAGATAGTTTAAATAGCGCATTAATAGCTGCTAATAATAATGTAGCAATAGATATGGTAGAAATAGATATAAAACAAGCATATGATATGCTAGGTGAAATAATAGGAGTAGTAAATAAAGATTCGTTATTAAACGAATTATTTAGTAAATTTTGTTTAGGGAAGTGATTTAATTGAAATATATAATAGCATCAGATATTCATGGAAGTGCTTATTACATGAAAAAATTATCAAATATAATTAATGAACTACAAGTCGATAAACTTGTATTGTTAGGTGATATATTATATCATGGTCCTAGAAACCCATTACCAAAAGATTATAATCCGATGGAAGTAGTAGAAATGCTTACTGCTTTTAAAGATAAAATAATATGGATAAAAGGTAATTGTGATTCAGAAGTAGATGAAATGGTTTTAAATATGAAATCTATAAATGAAGGTATAATAAATATAAATAATAAAAACTTTTATTTAGCACATGGTCATAATGAAATAAATAATTTATCTAAAGGTGATTATTTAGTAACAGGTCATACTCATATAAATAAATATGAAGAGAAAAATGGAATTCATTATTTAAATCCAGGTAGTATATCTTTACCAAAAGAAAATACAACCAATTCATTCATCTTAATAGAAGAAAATATAAAATGTTTAGATTTAGATTTAAATTTAATTTTTGAGGTGAAATAGTATGTATCAAGTAATATGCTTTGACTTAGATGGTACATTAGTAGATTCAATAACTGATATAGGTAATAGCATGAACATGGTATTACAACATCATAAATTACCTACACGTAGTTATGATGACTATAGAAACTTTATTGGTAATGGTTCAAGAAAATTAGTTGAAAGAGCTTCTGGATATTTTAAAGTAGACGAAATGCTTGAACAATATAATAATTTGTATTATATAAATTCAACTAAAACAACTAAAGAATATGCTGATGTAACAAAAGTATTACTACATTTAAAAAGCCATTATAAGCTAGTTGTTATAACAAATAAACCGCACAATCTAGCCGTTAAAATAGTGTCACACTATTTTAAAGATATCTTTGATTTAGTAATAGGACAACAACCAGATGTACCAGCTAAACCAAGACCTGATATGATGGATATAGTAATAAGAAATTATAAACTTAGATCAAAAACAAAAATATTATATGTTGGAGATTCTGAGGTTGATCATAACTTTGCTATAAATAGTAAAGTAGATCATTATATAGTAACACATGGTTATGGACAAGATGAGTTCATTTATGAATTAGATAAAAAATATAAAATAAATAATTTAAAAGAAATATTAAATAAATTAAAGTAAAATAATCTTTTTTTGTAATCATTGTATTGAGGTGATTATAATGAAAGGTTATTTTATTTTTTATATTACATTAATTATTATAGTATTTTGCTTTATAACACTAGAAGAAGATTCAACTTCCTCTATCAATCGTACTAATACTATTACAGTTAATATTAGTGGTGCTGTAGATTTCCCAGATATATATGAGATGCCTAAGAATTGTATGTTAATAGAAGTTTATACTAGGGCATCTTTAAAATATAATGCGGTAGTAGATAGAACACTCCAATATACTACATTACAAGAAAATTGTACTATCGTTATTGAATATGGAATTATCAATATCAATACTGCTGACGCTGAGGAATTAGATGTACTTGATGGGGTAGGAGCATCAACAGCTTTAAAAATAATTGCTTATAGAGAAGTTTCTCCATTTAAAACTATTGAAGAGTTAGCTAATGTTTCATCAACAGCTTATAAAAATAATTATGATAGAATTACCGTCTAGTCAATTTCATTTTATTTTATTAAGTTTATTACTTTTTATCGCTACTTTAGTAAATATTTATTTTAGTATATTTTTTGGTTGTTACTTATTATATTTATACAAACATAAAACTTTGTTTATTTATTCTATAGCAATTATTGTTTTATGTTTTGTATCAATACAACTAACACCTAAACAATTATCTAGTGAAAGTTTTTATGGTACTGTTGTTTTAATCGAAGAAAGTAATTATACAAACAAATTAACTTTAAAAGTAGATAATAATAATGTGATAGTATATTTGAAAAAAACTATTGATATTAATGTTGGAGATTATGGTTATTTTAATTGTAGTAAAAGTGAATTTTCATCATCTACTTATAATGGTAGTTTTGATTATAATAAGTATTTATATGACTCTTATATAGATGGTGTATATTTTGCATCAGACTATACTTTTGTTGAAAATAAATTTACTTTATCAAAAGTTCACTATAACATTAAAGAATATTTTGAAAATAACTTAAGCAATCAAACTTTAAAATATTCTTTAATGCTAATATTAGGAGTAGACTCTTTTGATGAGGCTGAGGAAGAGATAGTTTCTAACTTAGGTATAATGCATTTGTTTTGTATTAGTGGTATGCATATTAACTTTATTTTATTAATGGTAGGATTAATTTTAAAAAAGTTATATATTAGTGATGATAAAATTGAGTTAATACAAGTTTTATTTGCGGTTATGTTATTAATTATAACTAACTTTCAAATTAGTGTTATTAGAGCTTTCTTAATGTTTTTAATTACATTTATTTGTAAGAAGAACAAATTAAAAGTAACTAGTCTTGATGTATTATGTGTTAGTGCAATTATTATATTAATAATTAGACCTAGATATTTTAATTTAATTTCTTTTAGGTTAACGTATTTAGTTACATTTATTTTAATTCTAACAAGTGATTTATATAAAAATAAAAGTATGATTAATACATTAGTAATGCAAAGTATTATTGCATTTTGTATTACTCTACCTATAATCATTAATATTAATTATGAAATTAATTTAATGACATTTGTTAATTCAACTTTTATTTCTATTCCATTTAGTTATTGTATAATGCCACTAACATTTATTAGTGCTATATTTAAAACTAATTTTTTTAATTCTATATTTGTTTTATTTGATACATTGTTATTTGATTTTAATAGAATAGATTTATTCATATTTAATGTTTCCAAATTAAATATGTTTAGTATAGCAATATATTATTTATTATTTTTTTTAATACTAAGAAGTATATATACCAAAAAACATTTAAATAAATTAATTACAACAATGATATTACTATTACTTGTTATATTAAATGTAACTAAATTAAACAATGAAACAAGAGTTACATTTTTTGATGTTGGACAAGGTGATAGTAGTTTAATTACATTGCCATATAATCAAGGTAATATTTTAATTGATTGTTTTGGTGGAGTATCTAACTTCATTAAAACAAGAGGGATAACTGATATTGATTACTTAATAATTACTCATGCTCACAATGATCATATGGGTGATTTAGAAATTGTTAAAGAAGAGTTTAATGTTAAAACAACTATTGGCTCACTACATGACCCAGATTCTATAGAACTAGGATTAGATAGATATGTAGAGGCTAATGATAGAATTATCATTAATGATTTTGTAATAAACTTTATTGCTCCTTATGAATCACATAGTGATATTAATAGAGCTAGTTTAGTATTTACAATAGAGATTCATGATTATGTTTTTATGTACACAGGTGATACAACAAAAGAAGTTGAAGAACAAATATTACATTTAGATTTAAAAAGCGATGTCTTAAAAGTTCCTCATCATGGAAGTAATACAAGTAGTAGTGTTGAATTTGTGGAAGCAGTATATCCTACATATTCAATATTCTCTTATGGAGCAAGTAATTCATATGGTCTACCTAATAATGAAATTGTAAGTAGATATTATATGTCAGAAAACTATCATACTCCAATACATAAAACAATAGAATTTTATTATGTTACTGAATGGAAAATAAGAACTTATAATGAACCTACTAAAAAATATTTATTTTTATAAAATGCTTTAACAACAAGATTTTTTAATATTTCTTATAAAAAAGTCGAAATTAGTAACTATTGATATATAAATATTAAAAATGTATAATAATGTCATATAAGGAGATTATTTTATGAAAAAAAATTTAATTTGTAAAGAAGGTACTTCAAATAAATTTTGGAATATCGAATGTGATGATATCAATATTAAAGTTCATTATGGATCTATAGGAACTAATGGAACATCATCTGTTAAACCAGGTAGCATAAAAGATGCTGAAAAATTATTAAATTCTAAAATCAAAAAAGGTTATGTTGAATTAGATAATTCTAAAGAAACTTTCACTGAAGAATGTGGAGTTACATTTAAAGAAATAATTACTAGTCTATGGGATGATGTTGATGACTGGTATTTTACAAGAGGAGAATAAGTATGATAGAAATCAGATATGTTGATGATGAGTTTGTTGTAAAGGGTTCGATGTCTCTTGGATTTGCTGGAGTATATAAAAATACTCATTTTAATAATGGTGTAATTGAACTTAATATTGATTGGGATGAAGTTGTAGATAGTGTTGATGGAGTACAAAATAATTTTGATGATGAAGAATCAGCTAAAAAATATTTTGCTAAAGTTTTATCGCATTTTTATAATTTAATGGAAAAAAGAATTGAAGAAAATCCAACAATTTTTAATAATGATTTTCTTCATATGGTATTACATGATTGTGAAGGATGTTATCTTCCTTTATGGGAGAATTCAAATTTAGTAGTTAAGAAATATTTAAAAGATGTAGATTTAGAAGATGAAAGTATGTTAGAGAAAATATTTTATATTGATGGTATATCTGTAATTCTTAAAAAATATTATGATTCTGAACAAACTATAGATTTGTATGAATTGATTAAAAATGATTTACCATGTTTTAATATTGATGCTTTTATAAAATCAGTTAAACCAGAAATATTGTCAATGTCTGAAAGAACACTATCTTTTCAGTGTGATGACAATTTAGATGAACCTTTACTTGTAGGGGCTTATGGTGATATCACAGCAAATACAAATATAGATGATTGGGATAATTTTTAATCAATCTTTATCTTATAGTGGTTTTATGGTAAAATATAATCATAAAAAATAATGGAGGAATTATAAAATGACTAAAGTAGAAATGATATTAGGTAACGGAAGTAAATTAGAAATAGAATTATATGAAGAGCAAGCTCCAAATACAGTTAAAAACTTTGTTGATTTAATTAACAAAGGATACTATGATGGATTAACATTTCATAGAGTAATAGCTGGATTTGTTTCACAAGGTGGATGTCCAATCGGAAATGGTACAGGAGGTCCTGGTTATAAAATTAATTGTGAATTAATTAACAATCCTTTAATTCATGAATTAGGTTCTTTATCAATGGCACATGCAGGTCCTAATACAGGAGGATCTCAATTCTTTATATGTCACGGAGCATTACCACACTTAGATGGTAGACATACAGTGTTTGGTAAAGTTGTAAGTGGTGTTGATGCTGCTGTAAACATGAGCCAAGGTGAAACAATGGCTTCAGTTAAAGTTGTTGGATAAAAATGATATATGCTATATGTAGTAATGATCAATATAGATTAATACAAGAAGGTAATAAGTTAGTAAATGAATTAAATATACCTCAAGAAGATATATTTAAATTTAATGCAACTGATATTAGTGAAGGAGATTTATTACAAGAACTTTGTACAACAAGTTTATTTGGTCAAAAATGTATTGTAGTTAATCATCCTGTATTTCTAGAAAATGATTATAAGTTTACATATAAAAAAGATTTTATAAATTATTTTACTAATCCAACTGAAGATATTATATTGATATTATTAATTGATTTTAATTTTGATAAAAATAATGATTTAATAAAATTGATATATAATCATACAAAAATCAATTGTTTAGTAGAATTGAATGAAAATGATTTAAGTGAATATATTAATAAATTAATAACACAAGACAATTATACTATTGAAAATGTTGCATTAGAGGAGTTAATAAGAAGAACTCAATCTGATACATTAGCAATAGGTAATGAAATAGATAAACTTAAAATGTATTGTGATAATAAAAAAATCACATTTAAAGATGTATGTGATTTAGTTGTTGCTGATTTAGATAAAAAAATATATGAACTAACTAACTATTACTTTTCAAAAAATACTAAGATGTTAATGCAAACTTATTATGATATAGTAAAATATGGTAATAAGTCTGATAATAAAGTTGATGTTCATAGTAGTATAGTAAGTTCATTTAATACTAATGTAACAACATTAATATTTACTAAAAATTTAATAAAAAAAGGTCAAACTAAAAATGAAATAGCAGAATACTTTAAAGTAAAACCTGGTAAAGCTCATTATATGGTAGTTGATGCTAATAAAATAACAGATAAAAAACTATTAGATTTATTAGATAGACTAACAAAGTTAGACTTAGAATTAAAAACAACAACTACAGATAGAAATCTTGCAGTAGAATTGTTTTTATTATCAAATGAATAAAAAAATAAAGGTATTAGTCTTATTGACTAATACCTTTTATCTTTATAAAAAGAAAAAAGAGGTTTTGACCTCTAATTCTAAAAAGTTTTCAATTACTTAACTGAATTAACAGCAGTAGCAAGTTGGCTTTTTTGTCTAGCAGTAAAGTTTTTGTGAACGATACCTTTAGATTGAGCTTTATCTAATTTCTTGTTAGCATCATTTAAAGCTAAAACAGCACCTGCGTAATCTTTAGCGTCTACTTTAGCGTAAACATTTTTGATTGCAGTTTTCATGCTTGATTTGAATGATGAATTGAATAAATTCTTTTTATCATTAGTTTTTACACGTTTAATTTGTTGTTTGATATTTGCCATGATTTCACCTCCATAAGTACTTAGCATATTAATTATATCAATATTACTTGTGAAAAGCAAGAAAAAAAGTATAAAATGACATATAAATATGTTAAAAAATTAAAAATAAAACTACAAAGATATATTAATTAAATTCTTTGTAGTTTTAATTTATTATATGTAAGATTTTTTTCTTAGTAAATCATTTAATAATAATGGATTATCTTTTCTTAATTTTTCTGTTATTAAGAAAGCATTAAACATATCTTCTCTAACTAATTCTAACTCTTCATTTGTTAAACCAACTAGTTGTAACAACTCAACTTCACCATAACAAGTATCTAAAGACTTGATTTGTGTATCATTTACAGCAACAAAAGCAGCAATGTTAGATTCAGCTTCAATTCCTAATTGATTTAAATGGTTTTGTACATTACAAATAACAACATGTCCATTACTAAATGCTGCATTTTGTTGGAAAGTATATCTAGCAAAGTGTTGTGCTAAATGTAGGAAGAATGATCTATATACAGTTGAATCTTTATCTGTAGACCATTTAGCAGTCATTTCATAGCCCCATCCACTATATTGTTCTTCAAAACATTCTTCATCAACAAACAACTCACTCATTCCATAAGTTATTAAATGTTCTTGAGTATCATTTTTATAAATAGAAGATCCATTTAAAAAATCGTTTCCTCCAATTGATGCATGTAATGAACATGGGTAGTGATCATCGCCTTCTGGATATGCGTTATCAAATGCTTCATCAATAGCATCCCAACCTGGTGCCCAATCTTCATCTTGAGTTTTTTTTCTAAATTGTTCTAAGTTCATAATTTATATTCTCCTTTTTTCTTCATTATAATTTATTAATTAACAATTTACAAGAAAATATATTTATATTTATTTTGTTAATGTATTAATAAGTATATTAATTAATTATATGTAAATAATAAAATAAAAAGGATGATTAGAATGGATAACTTTGGAAGAACAGATTTAGCAATAGAAGATATAAATGAAAATTTAGAAATGAAAGAATGTCATATTGAAAAAGTACATATAGATAAAAATAAGGCTATCGCTTTAAAAAAGAAAGAGGGATACTATTATACAATTACAACAAGTGCTTTTGTGGAAATAGATCATGATAGAATGAATGATGTTGTAAGTAAAATAGAAGAAGTATTAAATGAAATATTAAAAGAAAAAAAGTTTAGTATAAAAGATAGTGTATTAGTAATGGGATTAGGTAATAAAGAAATAACACCTGATAATTTAGGTCCAAGCGTATGTCAAAATATATTAATATCTAAACACCTAATAGATCATGGATTTGAAGATGATAACTTAGGATATGTTTCAAGCATTACACCAGGTGTAATGGCTCAAACAGGAATGGAATCAAGTGAAATATTATCAGCGTTAGTATATAAGTTTAAACCTAAACTTGTTGTAGTAGTTGATGCATTAGCAAGTAGATCTATACATAGAGTAAATCAAACAATACAAATAACAGAAACTGGAATAAACCCCGGTAGTGGAGTAGGAAATAAAAGAAAAGAAATATCTAAAGAATCGCTTGGTTGCGACGTAATTGCAATAGGAGTACCTACAGTAGTTGATGTAAGTAGTATAGTTAATGATTCACTAAATTATATTTTTAATAATATTAATTCTAATGAACAAGAACAAATAAAACCCTTTATAGAAAATAAAAAAATATTTATAAATGAAGTATTAGGGGAAAGTAATTTAAACTTTATGGTAACACCTAAAGAGATAGATGAAATAATGGTAATGTTATCTGAATGCATATCAAATGCAATAAATAAAGTCTTCCATAGATTGGAGAAAATATAATGTCAAAAAGAGTATTTTTGTTATTAGTAATAATAATTCTATTAGCTATAGGAGTAGGATTTACTACTTTAGAAACATCTAGTATGCAATCTGATATGAATAACTTTGAGAATGAATTAGTAACCGGTAATGGAGTAACAACAACAATTAACAATTCATCTTTTTTAGGAGATGTTGCATTAAAAATACAAAGTGTAATAGACTTAATAATGGGTGCATTTTTAACATTTTTAAATAAACTTATATCTATATTCAATTAAGTGTTTATTTAAAAGGTAAATAATGGTATAATTTACTTTATTAAAGGGGGGTACATTATGAATATACCTAATCAATTAACATTATTAAGAATAATATTAATACCAGTAATGGTTTTAATAGCATACTTGGACATCTTCCAACAAACTATTTTTCTAAATATATCTCTAGCAAATTTTATTAACGTAATAATATTTGCTGTTGCATCTTTAACAGATTTATTAGATGGAATGATAGCTAGAAAATATAATATGGTAACAACATTTGGAAAATTTGCTGATCCATTAGCTGATAAATTATTAGTTATGACAGCAATGGTATTATTAATGCAACAAGGAGTATTTCCTATGTGGGCTTTAATAGTAATATTATCAAGAGAGTTTATCGTAACTGGAATTAGATTAGTAGCAGTAGAAACAGGTAAAGTTATTGCTGCATCAAATTTAGGAAAATTAAAAACAGCTACAACTATGATAGCTTTAATAGTATTATTCTTCTTCCAAATAAATACAGCAGTTGAAATAACAGCACAAATATTAGTTTATGTAGCAACATTTTTTACAGTAATATCAGGTTTTGATTATTTTTATAAAAACCGTAAAATTATATTAGAAAGTATTTAAGTAAAAATAATACATCTTGTAATAATATAATTGGAGGTAATGAAATGAACGAAAAAGAAAAGTTGTTAAAAGAAGCATTAAGCAAGATTGAAAAATCTTACGGGAAAGGATCTATTATGTTATTAGGAGACAATCCTTCCATGCAAATAGATGTAATCCCAAGTGGATCTATCGCTGTTGATAAAGCGTTAGGTGTAGGTGGTTATCCTAAGGGTAGAATAATTGAGATATTTGGACCTGAGTCATCAGGTAAAACTACATTTGCATTACATGCAATTGCATCAGCTCAAAAAAAAGGTGGCTATGCTGCATTTATTGATGCTGAAAATGCATTAGATCCAAAATATGCTCAAGCATTAGGGGTAGACATCGAAAATTTAATTTTGTCTCAACCAGATTCAGGGGAACAAGCATTAGAAATTGCTGAATCATTAATTTCTAGTGGAGTAATTGATATTATAGTAATCGATTCAGTTGCTGCATTAGTACCAGAAGCTGAAATTAAAGGTGATATGGGAGATTCTCATATTGGTTTACAAGCAAGACTAATGAGTCAAGCAATGCGTAAACTTGCTGGGATAATTAATAAAACAAAATGTGTAGCAATATTTATAAATCAAATAAGAGAAAAAGTTGGAGTAATGTATGGTTCTCCAGAAACAACTCCAGGTGGTAGAGCATTAAAATTCTATTCAACAATAAGAATGGATATAAGACGTGGAGAACAACTTAAAAATGGAACAGATGCTTATGGAAATAGAACTAATGTAAAAATAGTTAAAAACAAAGTAGCACCACCATTTAAAGTTGCTGAAGTAGAAATTATATATGGTATTGGAATTAGTAAATTAGGTGAAATAGTTGATATGGCTGTTAAACTAGAAATAATTGAAAGAGCTGGTGCTTGGTATAGTTATAAAGGTGAGAAAATTGGTCAAGGAAGAGAAAATGTAAAAATATTCCTAGAACAAAATCCTAAAATAAAAGATGAAATAGAAAAAGAAACAAGAGCAAAAATATAACATAATCTAGAAGAATAGAAATATTCTTCTAGATTTTTGTTTTAAACTCTTACCAAATCAACATGATAATGTTATAATAAATAAGAGTAAATAAATAATTAGAAGGGAGCTATCTAATATGTCTTCAAAAACTTTATATAAATTAACAATAATATTATTAGATGTTGTAGCGATATTTTTAATATATCTTTTAAGTAGTACAATAACTAAAAATATTACACCAACAGAATTAGCTCCTTGGTTTTATTTAACAATATGTTCATTTACAGCAATTAAAGTGTTCGGTAATTACATAGTTGGTAATTATGAAATTCTTTGGATGTATAGAATAAGAAAAAATTTCGTTAAGATGATACAAACTTGTATTGTTTTAAATATTATTGTATCAATAATATTTATGTTACTTTATTATAGTGATTTAACGGTTATGTCATATAACATAATAGTAGTATCTATGCTAACAGAATTTTCATATATTTTTATAAGTAGATTTGTAATAACATATTTCATGGATAATTATTTCGATAAAGATGAAAAAATAAATATTCCAACAAAAAGAACATTAATAATTGGTGCAGGTTCAGCTGGTAATATGATGCTAAATGAAATAGCAAATGATAAGTTTGGATATAACGTAGTAGGATTTGTTGATGATAATGTTAATAAAATTAATACAACTATTAATGCTGTTAAAATATATGGTCCAATAAATAACATTAATAAAATCATAAAA
This sequence comes from bacterium, assembly GCA_044432925.1. Lineage (GTDB taxonomy): Bacteria > Bacillota_I > Bacilli_A > Acholeplasmatales > Anaeroplasmataceae > JAWXUE01. Next base: position 50,175 of record JAWXUE010000001.1, read on the forward strand.
AATTTAGATGTAAAAGAAGTAATACTAGCAATGCCTACAGCATCACCTGAAAGAATACAAGAAATAATAGATTTAATAGATTTAAAATCGGTTAATTTACATATAACTCCAGATAAGAATCAAATTCTTGAAGGTTCAATTTCTAAAACGATGCGTAAGGTATCAATCAGTGATTTATTAGGTAGAGAATCTATTGAATTAAATAAAACAAAATTAAAGGCTTTTATAAATAATCAAACAGTATTAGTAACTGGAGGGGGAGGATCTATTGGTTCTGAAATTTGTAGACAAATTTTAGAATATAATCCTAAACGTTTAATTATATTTGATATATACGAAAATTCAATGTACCAACTTAAAACAGAGTTAGATATATTTTATCGTGATAAAGATGAAAAACCGCAGTACATAGCCTTAGTTGGTAGTGTAAGAGATGAAAAAAGATTACAAACAATCTTTGAAGATTATAGTCCTAATATAGTCTTCCATGCTGCTGCACATAAACATGTTCCCTTAATGGAAGACAGTCCATTAGAAGCTATTAAAAATAATATAGGTGGGACATATAATGTTGCTAAAATGTGTAATCAATTTAGAATTGATAAAATGGTTTTAATATCAACAGATAAAGCAGTAAATCCAACTAATGTAATGGGAACATCAAAAAGATTTTGTGAGATGGTTGTTGAAGCGTGGAATGAAGAAAGTGCATTTACTAAATATTCAATGGTAAGATTTGGTAATGTGTTAGGTTCTAATGGTTCAGTAATTCCTTTATTTGAAAAACAAATAGCTGCAGGAGGTCCACTAACAATAACTCATGCTGAAATAAATAGATTTTTTATGACAATACCAGAAGCTTGTGGATTAGTAATAGAATCTTTAATTTATGCTGATGGTGGAGAAAAGTTTATACTAGATATGGGTAAGCCTGTAAAGATAATGGATTTAGCTAAAAAAATGATTAAATTATCTGGACTAACATTAGGAACTGACATTGAAATAGAAATAACAGGATTAAGACCTGGAGAAAAACTTTATGAAGAATTATTATTAGATTATTCTAGTGCTAAAAAAACTCCAAATAAAAAAATATTTATTGAAAAATCAAATAATCCGTTTAATTTAAAACAAATAGATGAAATAATATATGTACTTAACAATACTACTTTTTATGAGAATAAAGAAATACTTAATATTCTAGATAAAGTTGAAGAGAAAAAAGTCGAAAGAAAATAATAAATAAATACTACATCATATGTATGATGTAGTATTTATTTGATAGAATATTTTAAATAAAAGTTGTATAATATTATAAAGAGGTGTTAAAATGAAATATTTCGGAACAGACGGAATAAGAGGGAAAGTTGGAGAAGTAATTACAGAAGAACTTTCTTATAAATTAGGTGCAGCATTAATTAAATTAAATGTTGATACTGTTGTAATAGGTACAGATACAAGAGAATCAAAAAAAAAATTAACAAATGCATTAACTAAAGGTGCACTAAGCGTTGGGTTGAATGTAATTAATGCAAATGTAGTTCCTACACCAGCTTTAATTAATTATTCAAAAGATAAACAAATACTTGGTGTTATGATAACAGCAAGTCATAATCCTTATTATGATAATGGATTAAAAGTATTAAATAAAGGTATTAAATTATCAGAGGCTGAAGAATTATTAATTGAAGATGCTATAGAAGAAAATATAATTTCAGATAAAACAGGTACATTAATTGAAGATGATGTACTAGGACACTATTTAAACTTTATGAAACAATTTTTATTTAAATCAAAAATTAAAGTTGCAATAGATTGTGCTAATGGTGCTACTTATGAAAGTGGACCTAAATTATTTAAACAAGTAACAAATGATTTATTTATTACAGCAAATACTCCTAATGGAACTAATATTAATAATGAAGTAGGTTCTACACATTTAAATCATATAAAACACTTTATGTTAGAAAATGATTGTAGTGTTGGTTTCTCATTTGATGGAGATGGAGATAGAATTTTAGCAGTTGAAGATAATAAAGTAGTTGATGGAGATCAAATAATATTTATTATAGCTAACTATTTAAAACAACAAAACAAATTAAATAAAGATACATTAGTATTAACTCAAATGAGTAACTTAGGAATATTAGATAGATTAAATGAATTAAAAATTAATTATGTTTTAACTCCGGTAGGAGATAAATATGTTGTTAGAGAATTAATGAAAAATAATTATTCAATAGGTGGAGAAAATTCAGGTCATATTATTATGCCAGATTTATTATCTACAGGTGATGGTGTATTAGTTGCCCTAACATTATTAAAAATAATGACAGAAACTAATAAAACATTACATCAATTATTAGATGGCATAACAATGTATGCTGATAAGATGATTAATTTAAAAGTAGAAGATAAAACAATTATCAATACTGATATAGTATTAAACAAAATTAAAGAAGTAGAAACTATTTTAAAAGATGGAAAAGTAATAGTTAGAGCAAGTGGTACAGAAAACTTAGTAAGAGTTTCTGTTATGGCTAAAACTCAAAATGAAGTAAATAAGTATATCAAAGAATTAGTTGATATAATTGGAGGATAATATGAAAACTTATGCAATTATAATGGCAGCAGGTTTAGGGACTAGAATGAAAAGTGATGTTCCTAAATGTGCATACAACTTATTAAATAAACCAATGATACAATATATTGTTGAAACTTTAGAGGCTTCTAAAGTAGATGAAATAATAACTGTTGTTGGGCACAAAAGAGAAATAATAGAAGACATCTTACAAGATAGATCTAAATATGCTTTTCAAGAAAAACAAATTGGTACAGCTAATGCTGTAATGGCAGCTAAAGACTTAGTTGTTGAAGAAGGTCAAACAATTATTTTACCAGGAGATACTCCTTTAATCGATGTTGATATTATAAATAAATTATTAAGTACTCATAAAAAAAATAAAAATGATTTTACAATTGGTACAATTGAACTAGAAGACCCAACAAGTTTTGGTAGAATTATAAGATCTAATAATAACATTGTTAAAATAGTAGAACATAAAGATGCAACTGATAGTGAATTACAAATAAATGAAATTAATACAGGTGTATTTTGTATAGAAAATAAATTATTATTTGATACATTAAAAGAAGTAAAAAATGAAAATGCTAAAAATGAATATTATTTAACAGATATAGTTGAATTAGCAGCTAATTTAAATAAAAAAATTGGTTCATTTACAATTGAAGATACTTATAAATTGACAGGTATAAACGATTTATATACATTAAGTAAAATAGAAAACTCTTTAAGAAAAGCAGTAAATAAAAGACATATGTTAAACGGGGTTAACATTATTAACCCAGAAACAGTAACAATTTCTCCGGAATCAGTTATTGGTGCTGGAACAATAATAAACCAAGGTTCAATTCTTTTAGGAAATAACGTAATAGGTAAAAACGTTGTAATAGGGCCAAATACTGAATTAGACCATGCAAAATTAGAAGATGGTGTATTATGTAGACATTCAGTTATATCACATTCAACGGTTAAAGCAAATACTACAGTAGGACCATTTGCTCATATAAGATTAAATTCTGTAATAGGTAAAAATGATCGTATAGGTAATTTCGTTGAAGTTAAAAATTCAATAATTGGAAATAAAACTAATGCAGCGCATTTAGCTTATATTGGAGATACAGATTGTGGTGATAATGTAAACTTTGGTTGTGGAAGTATTACAGTAAATTACGATGGTAAAAACAAACATAGAACTACTATAGGAAATGGTGTATTTTTAGGTTGTAATAGTAATCTAATAGCACCAATAAGTGTAGAATCTGATTCATATATTGCAGCAGGTTCAACTATAACAAACACAGTAGAATCAGGGGATATGGCGATTGCTAGATCAACTCAAGTAAATAAAAAGAATTATGCAGGAAAGTATAAAAAATAAAAAACAATCATTTCAATTAGAAAAGTAGTTGAAATGATTGTTTTTTCTATAAAAAAATACTTTATTATGTTATAATAAAGATAAATGTTTTTAAAGTTAAGGAGTCAAAAATTATGAAAAGAATACCATTAGCAACACCACATATGAGTGGGAATGAACAAAAATATGTTAAAGAAGCTTTTGATACTAATTGGATTGCTCCACTTGGTCCTCAAGTGGATGCGTTTGAAGAATCAATTAAATCATATGTTACTGTTGATAATGCTGTTGCATTAAATTCAGGAACATCAGCTATTCATATGGCATTAAGACATGCTAAAGTACAAAAAGATGATATAGTGTTTTGTTCAACGTTAACATTTGCTGCATCATGTAATCCAATCATTTATGAAAATGCAACTCCTGTTTTTATAGATTCTGAATTAGACACATGGAATATGTGTCCTAAATCATTAGAAAAAGCATTTAAGAAATATCCTGATGCTAAGGCTTGCGTATTAGTTCACCTTTATGGGCAATCATCTAAAATGGATGAGATAGTTAAACTATGTAAAAAGTATAATTGTATTTTGATTGAAGATGCTGCTGAATCATTAGGTAGTACTTATAAAAATAAACAAACTGGTACGTTTGGAGATTATGGAATATTCTCATTTAATGGTAATAAAATAATTACAACTTCAGGTGGAGGGATGTTAGTTTCTAATATAAATTTAGATTCAGTTAGAAAATGGTCAACTCAATCTAGAGATAATGCTCCTTGGTATCAACATACAGAACTTGGATTTAATTATAGATTAAGTAGTATTTGCGCTGCTGTAGGTAGAGGGCAAATGGAAGTGCTTAATGAAAGAATAAAACAAAAACAAAATATTTTTAACACATATAAAAAAGAATTAGAAGGTGTTATAGAAATGCAAAACATGATAAGTGATGGTGTAAGTAATTGTTGGTTAAGTGCTGCGACACTTAAAACAAAAACACCAACAGAACTTATCAACTTCTTAAATGATAATAACATTGAAGCAAGACATGTATGGAAACCTATGCATCTACAACCAATATTTGAAAAATATGATTACATATATGACAATACTTCAGTTTCAGAAGAATTGTTTAATACTGGTGTTTGTTTACCAAGTGATACTAAAATGACTAAAGAAGAACAAATGTATGTAATTAGTAAAATCAAGGAGTGTTTCAATGTATAGATTATTTTTAAAAAGACTTATGGATTTTACATTAAGTTTAATTGCCATAATCATATTGTCACCAATATTTATAATTGTTGCTATATTAGTAAAGATTAAATTAGGTGGTCCTATAATATTTAAACAAGAACGTCCTGGTAAAAATGAAAAAATATTTAAAATATATAAATTTAGAACAATGAATAATAAAAAAGATGAAGATGGAAATTTATTACCTGATGAAGTTAGATTAACTAAGTTTGGAAAAGTTTTAAGATCAACTTCATTAGATGAACTTCCAGGGTTATTTAATATTTTAAAAGGTAATATGAGTATAGTAGGTCCTAGACCATTATTAGTATCATACTTACCTAAATACAATGAAGAACAAAAGAAAAGACATAATGTTAGACCTGGTCTAACAGGTCTTGCTCAAGTTAATGGTAGAAATGCAATATCTTGGGAACAAAAATTTGAATATGATATTGAGTATGTAAACAAAATAACTTTCTTTAAAGATGTTAAAATAATTTTTAAAACATTTTTAAAAGTAGTTAAAAGAAGTGATATCAATTCTGATACTTCAGCTACAATGGAAGTATTCGAAGGAACAAAAGAATAAAGAGGTGTTTTAAATGGAATATAATGTTTTAATATTAAGTGCAGGTAGAAGAGTTGAATTAGTTCAATGTTTTCAAGATGCTGTAAAAAAATTAAATATAAAAGCAAAAATAATAGCTGCTGATTGTAGTAATACAGCACCAGCATTATATTTTGCTGATGATAAAGTTATATTACCAAGAATATCTGAAGGTAACTATACAAAAAGTATAATTGATTGTTGTAATAAATTTGATATCAAATTAATTGTACCTACTATTGATACAGAACTTAAACTATTATCAAAAGATAAAACTTTAATTGAAAAAGAGAGTAAAGCCAAAGTGTTAATCTCAAATGAAGAAGTAATTAATATTTGTAGAGATAAAATAAATACTGATAATTTCTTAAGAACAAATAACTTTGGAGTTCCAAAGTTATACTCAAAAGAAGAAATAGAAAATAATAAAATTAAATATCCATGTTTTATTAAGCCGATATCAGGAAGTTCTAGTATTGGTGCATATAAAGTTAATGATGAAAAAGAATTTAAATCATATAGTAGTGTTTTAGATGATTATATGTTACAAGATTTAATGGTAGGTGAAGAATATACAGTTGATGTATTCTTAGACTTTGATTCAAAAATAATAACTATTACTCCTAGAATTAGACTAGCTACTCGTGGCGGTGAAATTCTAAAAGGAAGAATTGTTAAAGATAAAGAAATAATAAATGATGTAACTAAATTAATGAATACATTAAAACCAATAGGTCATATTACAGTTCAATTAATGAAAACTAAAAATGGAATCGAATATATTGAAATTAACCCTAGATTTGGTGGAGGTGCTCCTATGAGTATTATGGCAGGAGCAAACTCTTGTATTAATTTATTTAAATTATTAAATAATGAGAAATTAAATTACAATGAAGATTATAATGATAATGTAAACTTCTTTAGATTTGATCAATGTGTAATGGTGAAAGAGGATGATCTATATGAATAAAGTTTTTATATTTGATATGGATGATACTTTATATAGTGAAGTAGATTACGTAAAAAGTGGATTTAAGCATATTGCTAAATTAATATGTGAAGAATTAAACACAGAGGAAGTAGAGGTATATAATTCATTATTTGAATTATATAAATTCAATTCATCGAATGTGTTTAATAGATTATACGAAAAGTATGATATAGCTTATACAAAAGATGATATTAACAATTTAATAAATGAATATAGAAATCACAAGCCAAACATAAAGTTAGCTGGTGATGCACTTCCATTTATTAAAATGAAAAAAGCTCAAGGTATTAAACTAGGTCTAATAACTGATGGGTATAAAGAAGCACAAAGAAATAAAATTAAAGCTTTAAACTTAGAAGAATATATGGACTATATTATTGTAACAGATGAATTAGGTAGAGAGTTTTGGAAACCTCATCAAAAAGCATTTGTAATGATGAAAGAATATTTCAATGTAGAATACAATGAAATGACTTACCTAGGCGATAATATTAAAAAAGATTTTAAAGCAGGAAATGAATTAGGTATGAATACTATAATGATTTCTAGAAAAAATAAAGTTCATAAATCAACTAAGAAATTAGATGAGATTTATTTACCAAAAGACACAATAAACAAATTATAATTCTTATATGGAACGTATTAGGAGGTAAAATGAAAAAAATTTTAATAGTATCTAATAGTGCTGTTGGATTGTATAACTTTAGAAGAGAACTTTTAAAAGAATTAATCGATAACGGATATGATGTTTTGGTTGCCGTCCCTAAGGTAGAAAGAGTTTTGGATTTAGAATCCATGGGATGTACATTTATAGAGGTTAAGATGAATAGAAGAGGGATGAATATTTTTCAAGATTATTCTCTGTATAAAAAATACAAAAAAATCATGAAAGAACAAAATCCAGATATTGTTGTAACTTATACAATAAAGCCTAATATTTATGCTTGTAGAGCAGCAAAAAAAATGAAGATTCCATATGCTGCTAATATTACAGGTATTGGTGGTATGTTTCAAAAATCAATTACAAAAAAAATTAGTGTAATGTTATATAAATCTTCTTTAAAAAAATGTAACACAGTTTTTTTTCAAAATGAAGATAATAAAAATCTTTTTATAAAAAATAAAATTATAGATGAGAGTAAAGTTTGTATGATAAATGGATCAGGAGTTAATCTTGAACAATTTCAAATAAAAGATTTGCCAACAGAAGATAAGCTGATTTTTGTTGGGAGAATTATGAAAGATAAAGGGATAGATGAATTTTTATATGCAGCAAAAAAGTGCAAAGAAAATAATTTGTCTATTGATTTCACAGTGTTAGGGTCATTTTTAGATTCTTATAAAGAAAAAATTATGGAATATGTTAACAATGGTTTTATAAATTATTTAGAACCAGTTAAAAATATCATCCCAATAGTTTCTCAGTGTAATTGTGTAGTTTTACCAAGTTATCACGAGGGTATGAGTAATACCTTGTTAGAAGGTGCCTCTTTGGGAAGACCTTTGATAGCTTCGAATATAGCGGGATGTAAAGAAACATTAGTAAATAATAAAACAGGTTTCTTAGTAACCCCTAAATGTAAAGAAGATTTGTATTTAAAAATAGTAGACTTTCATAATTTATCGTATGAGGAAAAAGTATTAATGGGTATTAACGGAAGAAAACATGTCGAACAAAATTTTGACAGAAGTTTAGTAGTAAAAAAAATAAAAAATAAATTGGAGGAAATATTATGAGTTTATATCAAAAAATAGTGAATAAAAAGGAATCAATTAGTTTAATTGGATTAGGATATGTAGGTATGCCTATTGCGGTTGCATTTGCAAAAAAAGTTAACGTAATTGGATTTGACTTAAGCAAAGAAAAAATATCATTATATAATAAAGGGATTGATCCAACGAAAGAAGTTGGAGATGATGTTATTAAAAATACTACAGTAATGTTCACATGTGATGAAACAAAACTTAAAGAAGCTAAATTTCACATAGTTGCAGTACCAACACCTGTAAGAGATGATAAAACTCCAGACTTATCACCTTTAGAAGGAGCTTCAAATATTTTAGGTAGAAATTTAACTAAAGGAAGTATAGTTGTTTATGAATCAACGGTTTATCCAGGTGTTACTGAAGATGTATGTGTTCCAATCTTAGAAAAAGTTTCTGGATTAAAGTGTGGTGTTGACTTTAAAGTAGGTTATTCTCCTGAAAGAATTAATCCAGGTGATAAAGTTCATACTTTAGAATCTATTGTTAAAGTAGTTTCTGGTATGGATGATGAGACATTAGATGTTGTTGCTAAAGTTTATGAACTTGTTGTTGATGCTGGAGTGCATAGAGCTTCAAGCATTAAGGTTGCAGAGGCTGCAAAAGTAATAGAAAATTCTCAACGTGATATAAATATTGCATTTATGAATGAATTATCTATTATTTTTAATAAAATGGGTATAGATACTAATGAAGTCTTAGAAGCAGCGGGCACTAAATGGAATTTCTTGAAATTTTCACCAGGTTTAGTAGGTGGACATTGTATAGGTATTGATCCTTACTACTTAACTTACAAAGCAGAACAATTGGGTTATAGATCTCAAATCATACTATCAGGTAGAAGAATTAATGATGATATGGGTAAATATGTTGCTGAGAATATAGTAAAATATTTAATCAAAACAGATGTAAGTATTAAAAATGCAAAAGTTGGTGTGTTAGGAATTACTTTTAAAGAAAACTGTCCAGATACTAGAAATTCTAAAGTTAACGATGTATTAGTTGAATTAAAAGAATATGGTATTGATCCTATAGTGGTTGATCCTGTTGCAGATAAAGAAGATGCTTTACATGAATATGGTGTGAATATTCAAACTATGGATAAATTAAATAATTTAGATTGTTTAGTAATTGCGGTATCACATAAAGAATTTACTGAATTATCTAATGCACAATTAGACAATATGTTTGCTGATTCAAATAATAAAATATTAATAGATATTAAAGGTATTAAAGATAGAAGAGAAATGATTTCTTTAGGATATAAATACTGGAGATTATAAGGAGAAAATATGGGATATAAAAAGTTGGAATTTCCAAAAGACTCTAAATTCTTAGTAACAGGTGGTGCCGGCTTTATAGGTTCTAATTTATGTGAAGCGATTTTAGAATTAGGTTACAAAGTAGTTTGTTTAGATAACTTATCTACAGGTCAAGAGAAGAACATAGAAATATTTTTAAATAATAAAAATTATACCTTTATTAAGGGCGATATAAGAGACTTAGAAACTTGTATTAAAGCCTGTGAAAATGTTGATTATGTATTACATCAAGCAGCATGGGGAAGTGTTCCAAGAAGTATTGAAATGCCTTTAGTATATGAAGAGATTAACATTAAAGGTACTTTAAATATGCTTGAAGCTGCAAAGCAAAATTGTGTAAAAAAATTTGTTTATGCATCAAGCTCATCAGTTTATGGAGATGAACCAAATTTACCGAAAACAGAAGAAAGAGTAGGGAATGTTTTATCACCGTATGCTTTAACTAAAAGAACGAATGAAGAATACGCTAAGTTGTATACTAAATTATATAATCTTGACACATATGGTATGAGATATTTTAATGTATTTGGTAGAAGACAAAATCCAGAAGGTGCTTATGCTGCAGTGTTACCAAAGTTTATAAGTCAATTATTAAAAGGTGAACAACCAAAAATTAATGGTGATGGAAAGCAATCTAGAGACTTTACATACATTGATAATGTAATAGAAGCTAATTTAAAATCTTGTTTAGCATCAAGCGAATATGCGGGAGAAGCGTTTAATATTGCATATGGTGGTAGAGATTATTTAATAGATATCTATTATTCGCTATGTAAGGCATTAAACAGCGACATAGAGCCAATTTTTGGTCCTGATAGAGCTGGTGATATTAAACATAGTAATGCATGTATTGATAAAGCGAAACGTATGATAGGGTACAATCCTGAATATAGTTTTGAAAAAGGGATAAAAGAAGCAATAGACTGGTATAAAAACAATATATAGGAGCAATATTTATGGATAAAATAAAAATACTCAATGTAGTGTCTGGCATGAACAATGCAGGTGTTGAAAACCTGATTATGACGATTTTAAGAAATATAGATTTGGATAAATATCAGTTTGATTTTGTAGTTCATACAAGTTCTGAATGCTATTTTTATCCTGAATTAAAAGAAATGGGTTGTAATATTTTTGTAGCTCCTAAGTTCAAAATTATAAATAGTAATAGTTACAAAAAATGGTGGAAAAGTTTTATTGATAATACTAATTATGATTATATACATGCTCATATGACATCAACGGCAGGGTTGTATTTTAAATATGCTGTAAAAAATAATATTAAAACAATAGCTCATGTACATCATACCTCTAATGGATCTGGTCTAAAAGGTTTAATCAAATCCTTTTATGAAAAAAAATGTGTTAAATATGCTGATATAAAAATAGCTTGTGGTAAAGAAGCTGGTGAATTTTTATTCAAGAAAAATTTTCAAATTATAATTAACGGAATAGATGTTGAAAAGTATTTGTTTAATGAAAATGTTAGAAAAGATGTTAGAGATAATCTAAGCATCAAAGATGAGCTTGTTGTGGGCCATGTTGGTAGATTTAACAAAGTGAAAAATCATTCTTTCTTAATAGATATATTTTATGAATATCATAAAAAAAATATTAATTCAAAATTACTTTTAGTAGGTGATGGAGGATTGAAGAACGATATAGTTAAAAAAATAGAAGAGTTATCAATCGAGAATAGTGTTATTTTCACTGGTATAGTTGATAATGTTACTGACTACTTAATGGCTATGGATTGTTTTATATTACCTTCACTGCATGAAGGCTTATCAATCGCAATCATTGAGGCACAGACTACAGGATTAAATATACTTGCTTCAAATACAGTAACTAATGATGTTAAAATTATATCAAATTTTTCATTTCTTCAATTAGGACGTACAGAAGAATGGGTTAATAATATTAGTTGTTCGTCAAATAGAGAAGATTCATATAATATTATCAAGGATTCCGAGTTCAATATAACTACTGTAATCGAAAAGTTCGAACAAATATATAGTAAATAGAAAGGGTGTGTATTATGTCAACTAGAACAAAAAAAACGTCTATCAATTTTATAGTTGGTGTAATATACCAATTCGTATTTTTATTTTCTCAATTTATTCTGCGAAGTGTTATTATACAAAAACTGGGGGCAGAATATTTAGGTTTAAGTAGTGTTGTAACTTCAATACTTACAGTTTTAAATTTGACTGAAATGGGATTTGCATCAGCTATTGTATTTAGTTTGTATAAACCTCTTGTTGATGGAGATAAATCTAAGATAAAGGCTTTACTATGGTATTATCGCAAAATTTATAAAATTATAGGATTTATTATAATGGCGATTGGTCTTGCAATAACTCCGTTCCTACACTCATTTATAAATCAAGATGTTCCGACGGATGTAAACATTTATATTATTTATTTAGTATACTTAGTTAATACTGTTTTAAGTTATTTATTATTCAGTTATAAACGTTCAATTTTAATCGCAGATCAAAAAAATTACTTTATCACAATTGTTAATTTATCTTTAGTATTAGTACAAACAATTGTTCAAATAACATTATTGATATTATTTAAAAACTTTTATTTATTTGTATTTACATTGCCATTTATTACTCTAATTAATAACTTGTTGATAGCTATAATTACTAGAAAATATTACAAAGATTACTTTGTTAAAGAAGAGTTAGACACTCAAACTAAAGAGGAACTGAAAATTAAGATTTCTGGTTTATTTATTATAAAACTAGCTAATAGTAGTAGGACTGGTTTTGATAATATATTTATTTCAGCATTTTTAGGATTATCATTAGTCGCTATACATTCTAATTATTATTATATTGTTACTGGGGTTGGTACTTTTCTTGGAATTGTTACAAATTCGATGTCAGCGAGTGTCGGTAACAAAGTTGCTTTAGATACTGTTGAAAACAATTATAAGGATTTTAATAAATTTGATTTTATGTATATGGTTATAACTGGTATATGTTGTATAACGATGTTCGTTTTATATCAACCATTCATGTCTGTATGGGTAGGTGATAACATGTTATTACCTTTCGGTACAATGTGTTCTTTCGTTGTGTATTTTTATTGTACAAAGATGTATTCTATAAGATCTATGTATAATGATGTTAGAGGGTTGTGGTGGGAGCAAAAATTCCGAACTATTTTCGAAGCAATAGCTAACATAATCTTAAATTTAATTTTGGTAATATATCTAGGTGTCTTGGGAATAATGTTAGCTAGTATAATAACAATGTTAATATTTAGTTTTGGTATGTCATCTAAAATTACATTTAAACATTATTTCGGTAATGATAAACTGAAAAACTATTATATTAATCACGCTATATATGCAATCGTTACAATCTTTATTGCTCTTATAGTCTATTATACAAGCACATTTATCACTGTTAATAATCTATATTTAGAAATAATTCTTAAGGGCATATTTGCACTATCAGTATCATCAATATTATATTTTATTTTATATTTAAGAAATCGACACATGAAACAAAATATAAATCTAATAAAAAAAGTTTTGCTTAAAATAAAATCTACAAATAAATAACTTACTTATTTATTGTCGGTATATGTCACATATGATATAATCAATATAATGCACTATTATGCAAGGAGGTAAACTATGAAAACTAAAAAAACTAATCATTTTTTTCTTAAATTTTTAGAATTATCAATAGATTTTTTAATATTAATAATAAGTTTTGATTGTGTATTATTGATACAAAAATTTATTGAAACAAAAGACTTGTTAGAGTCCTTTCAGTTTATATTTGGTTTTGGTAATCCAAATGGATTGTCTTTTCTACATATAACAATTCCAAATTTGTTTTATATATTTATCTCAAGTATATTTTTCGTAATATACAAAACATCTATCTTAAAGAAAAAAATAGGTAGTGTATTTTTCTCTTTATTAATTTCAATTTTAATGACAAATGCAACACTTGTTTTATTATACTTTTTATTTGGAGATTTAATTGCATTTGATATCAAAAGTTCAACATTTATAATATCAATAATTGCACAAGTATCGTTATTAACTATCCATAAAATTGTATTTGCTAAGATGTTCAGATCTAAAATTAAAAAATTTGCTATAATTTATGGACCAAAAGAAGAAGTTCAGAATTTTGCAATTAAATTTTTAAAAGATGGGAGTCATCATAAAAGAGTACAATATTTAGTATTTGAAGAAGAAGAGTTTAATGATGTAGTTTATAAATATATCGATAATGTAGATGAAATCTATATTACACCATCATGTATGACAAAAAGTAAAAATAATATAGTTTCGTATTGTATTACACAAAAATACATTTCAGTATTTTTAGTGCCTCAACTATATGAAATAGGAATTATTAAATCTAAAACAAACAATATAGATGATACATTATTATTTGAAGTAGGATCTTTACATTTCACATTAGAACAAAGATTCATTAAAAGAAGTGTTGATTTAATAGCATCATTAATAGGTATTATATTAGCATCTCCATTAATTATATTTGCTGCTATAGCAATTAAAATTAATGATAGAGGTAGTGTGTTTTTTAAACAAGAACGTGTAGGTATTAATGGTAAAAAATTTATGCTTTATAAATTTAGATCTATGATTGAAAATGCTGAGGCAAAAACAGGAGCTATTTGGGCTCAAAAAAATGATAATAGAATAACTAAATTAGGTAAATTCTTAAGAACTACTAGAATCGATGAATTACCTCAATTATTTAATGTATTAAAAGGTGAGATGTCTTTAATTGGACCAAGACCTGAGAGAGAAATTTTTATAAATGAATTTATTCAAAAAAATCCTAATTTTGAACATAGAACAAATGTTAAACCAGGAATCACTGGATTAGCTCAAACAGTAGGTAAATATGATACTGACCCTATGGATAAATTAAGATATGATTTACTATATATTCGTAAATATAATATTTTCCAAGATTTTTTAATTATTTTATTAACAATTAAAACTGTATTTGATAAAGATAGTACTAGAGGTGTAGAAGTAGGTAATGATTTAAATTCATTAATATACTCTTTAGGACTATATACAATAGACAATGGAAGTAATATAGAAATATATAAAAATGATAATAAAGAAATAAGTGAGTAGGTGAAGAAATGGAATTAATAAGTATTATTACACCGTTATATAATAATGAAAAGTATATTAAAGACACTATTAATTCAGTTCTAAATCAAACATATGAAAATTGGGAAATGATCATAGTTGATGATAAATCAAATGATAATGGATTTGATATTGCATCAGCTATTAATGATGATAGAATAATACTATTATCGAATGAAACGAATCTAGGTGTATCAAAAACAAGAAATAAAGCTATTGATATTGCAAGAGGTAGATACATTGCATTTCTAGATAGTGATGATATTTGGGAATCAAACTATCTGGAATCACAATTAAATTTTATGAAATTCAATGAATGTGTTGCATGTACATCATCAGTAGATAGAGTGACTGCAGATAATCAACAAATTATCAAAACTACTATAGTACCTAACGAGATAACTTTTAAGCAAACATTAAAAACAAATAATATTATTTGTTCAACAACTGTCTATGATACAAATATATTAGGCAAAATATACATGCCAGAGTACAAATGCATAAGAGAAGATATGGCTGCTTGGTTAATTATTTTAAAAAACTATAACTTCAAAGGTAATCCTGAAATATTAGGAAGATATAGAGTTCACGCATCGTCATCAAGTAGTAGTAAATTTAAAATGATTAAATATCAATATAGAACTTATAGGCTTTGTGTTAAAAAAAACCCTTTTGTATCAGCGTTTTATGTGACGTGTTGGGCTGTTTCGGGTTTGATTAAATCTAAATAAATCAAACATGCAGATTTTTTTGTATATAATTTCATGTTTATGAAATACTGAAGAATAGCTAATGTTGTAATTGAATACTTAAGGGTGTACTTAAAAATATGAGTGACCCTTTTGTTTCTTCTAGAATAGTGTTAATAATTTCTGTTGTAGAGGTGTAATCAACAAAACTATTTATGAAAAATGGGAAAAAGTTATACTATCAAAGGTGGTATTATCTCAGTTAATTATTTAATTTATTATTTTAGGTGGTGATTATGTTGAAATTTAATATAAAAAAAGTTACATTTTTTTTGAATACATTTTTGTTATTATTGTTTGTTGTTTTTTTACCAAAAATCGTAGATATGGAATCATATTATTCAAATTATATTAATCTATTTAAAATATTTACCTTTATTTTTAATTTTTGCTCTTTGTTTTTAATTTTCAATTATAAAAAAATTAATCATATTAATAAATATTATAAGGAATTAAGTCTTCAATTAATCGTTATAATTCTATCAGTATTAATTTTCAATCCAACTTTAATTAATTTTGCTACATATGGATGTTTATGTTTTTCATATAGAAGTCATTTTTCTTTGAAAATTTATATTTTCACTAAAATCTTCTTACTAAGTATAGTCATTATTTTATTTATTATACTTGATTTAAACATCATTCATACAATATATGAAGGTGATGTTGTTAGATATACTTTAGGTTTTACAAATCCAAATACAGCATCGATGATGCTATTTGATATTGCAGTTGGGATGTTCATTTTATATAGGCGTAATATTATTGTATTAAGTTGCTTATTTTTAATTATTTTTTTTGTATATAAGATGACCATATCTAGAACATTAATTATTTCGACCGGATTGCTTATTATACTATATTTTACCCCTTCGAACATATTTAAAATATTCAAAAAACCTATCGCATTATTTCCTATAGCTATGATTTTTCTGACAGTATCACTTATTTTTTTTAGAGATACTCAATTAAATATATTTTTATCTAATAGGCCACAAATGATATATGACTGTTTAAACAAAGGTACTCTTACATTGTTTGGAAATAGCAAATTTAATACGATTGCTTTTGTTGATAATTCGTACTTAAGAATGATATTTGAATATGGTATTATCTTTTTTATATTATATATTAGTTTATACTATATGGCTGTAAAAAAAATGTATTCTTATAATAAATATATGTATATAAAGATATTTATTGTTATCTCAATTTATGATGTTTTTGAAAAATTTTCATTTGATCAAGGGACAATAATTTTAGTTTGTATACCTACAATTTTAGCTTTCAAACACAAAACTAAGGAGGTATCAATAAATGAATAAATTAGTTTCTATAATAATCCCATGTTATAACGTAGATAAATATATCACTAAATGTTTTGAATCAATCTTAACACAAACTTATCAAAATTTTGAAGTTATAGTGATTGATGATGGATCCACTGACAACACACTAGATATTATAATGAAATATGAACACCTTCCGAATTTCAAAATTATTACACAAAGTAATAAAGGTGTGTGTGTTGCTAGAAACATTGGTATAGATGAGTCAAAAGGAGAATATATGGTCTTTATTGATCCCGATGATTATGTAAGTATAAATTTTATTGAAGAATTATTACTTAGAATTGAAAAAGATTCATCTCAATTAGCTGTTTGTGGTCATACAAAAACATACACTTATAAAGAAAATAAAGAAAGCAAATGCTCTGATAATATTTTTAAAGGAAGTGTAATGTTTTCTGAATACTTTTTGGCAGAAAGTCCTTTTACTATCTTGATGTGTGATAAAATGTTTATTTCCTCGTATGTTAAAAATAATAATATTAAATTTGTGGAAGATATAACTAGTGGACAAGATCAAATATTCATTTTAAAATATATTACTTATATCGAAAGTGTGTCGACTTTAAATAATAATAATTACTTTTATTTTCAAAGAGAACAAAGCAAATCTAAACGTTATGAACAGCACATTTTTGATAAGACTTTATCAAAGTTAGATCATATATATGATATTTTAAATGAATCTTTGTTATATAAAGAGTTTAGAAAATATTTTTTAATTAGAAAGTATATGAATCTTTTTTCACAAGGTTTTCTAGCTTATAAAAATTTACCTATTAAAGAATTTAAAAAAAGTTTTAGAAGTATGAAAAAAAGCACAAAAAAACATTTTAAAGTAGGTTACTTTAGAATTTTTATAGATGTTTTTTTCTCGTCTAAAATGAATATAAGAGAAGAAATTGCATCATTTATAATTTATTTTTGTCCAATGTTTTTGAAAATAAAACTATATGAAATGTATAGGAAGGGGGAATAAACATGTTAGATTTTATAGTATTAACAAACGGTTATCCAAGCGAAACAAAACTTTACAATAATGCATTTATTCACTCTAGAGTTAAAATGTATTCTGATTTAGGATATAATGGTTGTGTTATTGTAATCGGTAAAATAAATCAATCACATAGTTATATTTTTGAAGGTGTTACTGTTAAAGAATTAACTCAAAAAGATGCTGAAAAATTTCTAGATTCAAATAGAA
Source organism: bacterium (assembly GCA_044432925.1). Lineage (GTDB taxonomy): Bacteria > Bacillota_I > Bacilli_A > Acholeplasmatales > Anaeroplasmataceae > JAWXUE01. Next base: position 68,516 of record JAWXUE010000001.1, read on the forward strand.
ATGCTAAAATATTTATTCATTTTATAAACAAGAAAATTTTAGATTGCTTATTAGCAGTTAATATCCACACTAATATATTTGTATGGATACATGGTGTTGAAGCCTTATCTTGGAAGCGTAGATTATTTAATTATAAGTTTGGACTAATAAGTACTTTAAAATTTTTAAAATATATATTTATTAATGTAATGCAAATGAAGTTTATGAAAAAGCTATTACGTATAAACCTAGAAATTCATTACATATTTGTTTCTGAATGGATGAAAAATATTTTAGAAATTGACACTAATTCAAAAATACCTAATACAAAATATTCTATTATTCCGAATGTGGTTGATGAGAAATTATTTATATTTAAAGTTAAGGATGTTAACCTAAGGTATAAAATTCTTAGTATTAGAACATATAGTAACAAGAAATACGCTAATGATATTACTATCGATATTATACTTGAATTGTCTAAAAAGGAATATTTTAACCAATTAGAATTCCACTTATATGGAGACGGAGCTTTATTTGACAAATTAACTAATAAAATTAAACATTTTCATAATGTAAGTATTAATAAAACTTTTCTTACAACAAATCAAATAATTGAAGCTCATTCTAAAAATGGTATATTTTTGTGTCCAACAAGACAAGATGCTCAAGGAGTTTCTATGTGTGAAGCTATGGCTAGTGGACTTGTACCAATAACTTCAAATAATACCGCAATACCTGAGTTTGTTAATATTAAATCACTTTTATGTGACTCTATGAGTGAATATATTTCAGCGTTTGAAGAATTAATTTTAAACCCAGAATTTTTCGCTGAATGCTCTATGCAAGTTTCTAAATATATTAATAAAAAATGTGGTTCACATGTAATTTCAAATGAATTGGATATTATAAAATTTAAAGGAGTGTTATAACATGTTATTTTCAATAATAATCCCTACATATAACGATGCAGATACAATAAAGGAAACTTTAAACTCTGTTTTACAACAAACGTATGATCTATTTGAAATTATAGTGGTGGATGATGGCTCTACAGATGATACTAAAAATATTATGGAATCCATAGTAGATACTAGAGTAAAATATATATTTCAAGAAAATTCAGATCAGTTAAATGCAATTATGAACGGTTATAAAAATAGTATGGGTGATATTATATACATACTACATAGTGATGATATTTTAGCCGATAGTAATGTATTTCAAACAATATATAATAACTTTTGTGAAAATGATGAAATTAATGTTATTAAAGGTCAAATACAATGTATTGATATTGAAGGAAATTTTATTAGAGTTTTAAAGCAACGCAAAATAAAAGGTGATGATAATAAGTTAGTCTGTATGTTTTTACTATATGGAATGAACATTTTAAATGATTTTTCCTTTATAAAAAGAGAAGTTTTTGATAAATATTATCTTAATAATTATTTGGTTTGGAACACGCCTTTCTGGGTTGATTTCAACACAAAAGAACCTGAAGTTGTAGAAATACTTTTTATAGATGAGTACATGTTAAAGTATAGAATACACAATGAAAATTACATTAACAATGATATTGGAAAACTTAATGTAGTGAATGGTAATTTAAGGACATTAATGCATTTAATGAATAATTACTATATACCCTTTTTTAAAATACAAAGATTTTTACTAAGATTTTTCAAAGATAGGTATAAACCATTTTTCCAAAAGAAACAATCTAATAATAAGTATAAGATAATAAAGTCAGCAATAATTTTTAGAAGTGGTAAAATTTATAAAAATAACTTATATTTAACTTCATTAATGAATTTTTATAAAAATTACAAAAATAATAATGAAATTGCATCAATAGATGATATAAAAAGTGAAGAAATTTTCTTGGGAAGTGATATGAGAGAATTTAATAAAAAATTAATTGAAGGGTCTTTGCCGGAGATTTATTATGAATTGTTTGATTTAATTAATTTAGGTGTCAATAAATTTAAAGTTAATAGTTCAAATTATGAAAAATTAGTGGTTATATTAAAATTTTTAAATATTTATACATATGTAAGAATTGAGATGGAATAAAATGAATATTAATAAAAAAACAATCGTATTTTTGGTTGCATCTTCAATGCTAGGAATTATACTTAATTTGTTTGTTGGATTTTTTCTACCATTAGTAGTAGATTATTCTAACTACTCAATTTATAAAACATTTACATTATATATAGGATTTATCCCATTAATACACTTGGGAATATGTGATGGTGTATTAATAAATTATAGAAAAAAAACATTAGAAGAACTTAAAAAAATTAATTTCAAAAAATCAATTATAATGTTTTCTGTAGTTCAAATAGGATTAGGTCTAGGATTATTTTTGTTATTGTTTAATTATATTGATCAAGTTTTTTTAATGATTTTATTAGCTATTCCTTTTGTAAATATATCAACGTATTTGAAACAAATTGTAATTTTAATAGATAAGTTTAAGGTGGTTTCATTTTTATCTATTATAAATAAAGTGATTTTGTTATTATCTATACTATTATTGTTCGTAACAGGTAATGATACATATTTAATTTTAGTATTTGCTTCACTTATTACGTATTTAATTCAATCAATTATCTCAATTATATTAATAAGAAAATCATTATTTGATAGCAGTGTTAATACGTTAGAAAATATCTCATTAAAAAAAGCAATAATAGTAGGAGCTCCTACATTACTTTCATATATAGTTGCTACATTTTTATTGGGAGTAGACAGAATATTTGTTGAAAGGTTTCACACAGAATATGAATATGCTATTTTTTCTTTTTCTTACAGTTTAATTACAATAATACTTACAGTTATGGATTCTTTAAATGTTGTTATTTTTTCTAGTATGTTTAAAGATGAAGGAGATCAAAAGATTAAAATATTTAATAATATAGGAACATTTATTTCTTTTATATTTTCAATTTGTGCGATATTCGCAATACTTATAATTCCGTTAATAAATATCGTAATTCCTAAATATAATGATTCAATTCCTATTTTTTTAATACTACTACCAATAGTATTTTTAAAAGTTAACTATACTTCTAGATATTGGCCATATTTAAATAGTGTGAATAAACAAAATAAAATTTTATTATCTAATTTGGTTGTTTTAATAATATCTATTCTATTAAATATTTCAGTATTTATATTTAACGGATCGCTTATATGGTATGCTATAATGACAGTTATAACATTGGTTGTATTAAACATTATATTAGGGTTAATTGTCAATGTTGATAACAATAAATTAAAAGCCCTACCTAGTTTTTCATTTTTATTATTAATTTTAGTATATATCATTACTTATCAATTTTTAAATGTGTACACGTACGCCTTTTTAGTATTGTTTTGTAGTGTTAGAATATATATTGATTTAAGAAAAAACATAATACCTTTATTCCTACAGTGGAAAAATAAGGTTTAATACGAAAGGAAACTTCTATGAAAAAAATAATGCTAGTATTCGGTACAAGACCAGAGGCAATTAAAATGTGTCCACTTGTAAAAGAATTGGAAAAAAATGAAAATTTTGAAGTGATTGTTTGTGTAACAGGACAACATAAAGAAATGTTACAACAAGTTTTAGATGTTTTTGATGTAAAACCTAACTATAACTTGAATATTATGAAAAAAGGTCAAACACTGTTTGATGTTACAAATTTGATATTAGAAAATATTAAAGTTATTTATGAGAAAGAGAAGCCTAACTTAGTATTAGTCCATGGTGATACATCTACATCATTTGCTGCAGCTCTTGCAGCATTTTATTGCCAAATACAAGTCGGACATGTTGAAGCTGGATTGAGAACATATAATTTAGAATCTCCATTCCCAGAGGAATTTAATAGACAATCCATAGGAATAGTTGCTAAGTATCATTTTGCACCAACTACTGATGCTAGAGATAATTTGTTAAGAGAAGGAAAAGAGAGTAAATCTATTTTTGTTACAGGTAATACTGCTATTGATGCTTTAAATACTACAATCTCCGATACTTATTATCATCCTATTTTTGATTGGGTTTCTGATTCTAAGATGGTACTATTAACAGCTCATAGAAGAGAAAATTTAGGTGAACCTCTTAGATGTATGTTTAATGCAATTAAAAGAATAACAAATGAATTCCCTAATGTAAAAGTAATATACCCAATCCATATGAATCCGTTAGTACGTGAAACTGCTAATGAAATATTCGGTAATACTTCTAATGTTAAATTAATTGAACCATTAGATGTAATAGATTTTCATAATTTTTTAAACAAATCTTATTTGGTTTTGACAGATAGTGGTGGTATACAAGAAGAAGCCCCTTCACTTGGTAAACCTGTACTTGTAATGCGCGATACAACAGAGCGTGGTGAAGGAGTTAAAGCTGGAACTTTAAGATTAGTTGGAACTAATGAAGATGAAATTTATAAAAATTTTAAAGAGTTATTGATAAATGAAAAAGCTTATAATACTATGAGAAAAGCATCTAATCCATACGGTGACGGAACTGCAAGTAAACAAATAGCTGACATATTATCTAAACTTTTATAAAAGGAGATTGTTTATGAAAATTTGTATACTAGGACCAGTTATATCCGAAACGCAAATAGGTGGTGTTGCAACATTTACTGAGGGATTGGCAGAAGGTTTTATTAAAGAAAATCATGAAGTTTGTGTTATAACAACCACAAAAAAAGTAGATGTAAATTCAAAAAACTTTAATGCGATTGTGGTAAAAACAAGAGGTTTTTTATCTTTTATAATGAATAGAAAAAAAATTTCTAAAATCGTTACAAGCCAAAATCCTGACATTATTATTACATCATTGGAATATTGCATGATTTTTAAAAAAATTAAAAAAAGAAATAAATATACAACTATTCATTATTTGCATGGATTTAAAACATATAATTATGGAATAAAAGGACTATTGATAAATCATTTATTCAAAAGAACTAGAAAATATTGTGACTACTATGTATCTAATAGCGAACTTACTAATGTAATAAATAATGATTTATATGGTATATATAGTGATGCAACAATTCATATAGGTTATAAACCTATTGCTTTGGACAATAATGTAACTAAAAATGAAAAATTAATTGTATTTGCAGGTAGGTTAGTACGTGAAAAAGGTGTAGACAAGATAATAAAAGCATTTAATGAAATAGAAAATTTAAATGATAATATAAAATTATACATAGTTGGTGACGGCCCTGAATTAGGAATGCTAAAAGAGCTTACTAATAACAATAACATTATTTTTCTTGGCAAAAAGAGTCATGTTGAAACTGTAGAAATAATGCAAAAGGCTCATTCATTTATATCTCTTAATTCACATGAACCATTTGGTATTGTTTATCTTGAAGCTTTATCTTGCAAGTGTAATATAATTTGTCCTACAACAGGGGGGCAAAAAGAGTTTTTAACAGATCGTAATTCAAATTTTGTTATTCCCAATAATATTGAAAATATAAAAAATGGAATAATTGAATCTTTAGCAAAGGAGTTTGATGAAAATTCAATCAACTTAGAATACTTTTCTTATAAAAGAGTAGCTCAAGATATATGTAAAATGATAAAAGATGATAATAAATCAACTTATAATTAATTCTAATCTGCAAAATCTAATTTCATTTTCTGTATAAAATCTAAATACATAGCGCGAAATAGCGATTTTTACAAGATTCGAATATATGTACGTAGAATATCTAAAAGGTAAAGATGCTTCATTAAGTATATCGATGTCAAATGAAATAAAGCACCCAATATGTTAAATCCCCCATTGAAGTTCAGCGATTTATGATTCAATCAAACATGGTATTATTAAAGCGTTTAACAGCGAGGTTAATATTGATTTAGAGAAAAAGATTATAGAAGAATTTTCATGGGAAAATATTCTTACAAAATATATTGAAATTTTAAGTGTATAATATTGTCTTATTTTGTCAAATAGTATATACTTTACTTATAGATAATTAAGGAGAAATATATATGGCATATCCGATAAATAAAAAGAAATTACCAAGAAAAAAAACTGATGCTCATATTATTCATGGAATATTAAGAGCGATTAATGAAAATTTCCATATCAGTAGTGTATTGTTACATATTGATATAAGAAAATTTGATGCATTTGTTGGTAACTTAATTAAAGATGAATGTATACAAAGAGTAACAGGTAAAGATAATGATCAGTTTGATCCTGAAGACTTTATACTTACTATAAAAGGTATAAGTGCATGTAAAAAAATAAAAAATGCTACAGCAACTGCTGAAGTAATATTACCATTCTTTAAATTTTCACTTGGTACTAAACTATAACATACAATCAATTAATTATATAAGGAGCTAGAGAAATATGGGAAGAGTTAAATTAAAAGATCTACTTTGTTTTTTTATATATTTTTTTACGATTCCAATTGCATTAATCAGAAAATTATTAATTAGAAATGTTTGGTTAATTGGTGAAAGAGGAAATGATGCTCAAGATAATGGTTATTGGCTATATAAATATATTTGCGAAAATAAACCAAATCAAAAAGTATATTATATAATCACTAAAGATTCAAAAGACTATGAAAAGGTTTCTAAATTAGGGAATGTCATAATTCATAAATCACTTAAACATTGGTTGTATTATATGAGTTGTAGTAAATTTATGAGTGCTCATAAAGGTGATGCAAAACCTAATGCCTGTGTTTTTTACGTAATGGAAGTTATGTTTAAAATAAAGTTCTGTAAAACAATCATGCTAAGACATGGTATTGTAATAAGCAATATAGATTTCCTATATAAAAAACAGACAAATGTTAATTTATTCTTGAGTGGAATTAGATCTGAGTATAACTATGTAAAAGAAGTATACGGATACAAAGAAAAAGAATTAGGATGTGTTGGATTTTGTAGATATGATAATTTACTAAATAAACAAGTAGATGAAAAGCAAATTCTTATAATGCCTACATGGAGAAGTTGGTTAGGTATTTTATCTAATAAAGAAGAAAAAAAGTTTCAAAATACTGACACTTTTATTCAAAGTGAGTACTACTTGAAATGGACATCATTTTTAGAAAATGAAAAACTTCATTCAATTCTTATAGAGAACGACTTAACTCTTAAATTTTATTTGCATCCAATACTTCAAAAATATACAAAATATTTTAATAGTAAATGTGAAAATATAAAAATTGTTAGTAGTGAATCACATAACATACAAGAACTTTTGATTGAATCATCATTATTAATAACTGATTATTCTAGCGTATTTTTTGATTTTGGTTACATGCTTAAACCTGTGCTTTTTTATCAATTTGATTATGAAAAGTTTAGAAGTAACCATTACAAAGAAGGTTGGTTTGATTACGCTAATAATCCTATAGGTAAACAATATATGCATGAAATTGATTTAGTAGAAGCTATAGATAATTCAGTGCAAAATAAATTAAAACTTAATTCTAATAGCGTTTCTGAAATAACTCAATATTTTGAGTATATCGATACAAATAATTGTGAACGTAATTATAATAGAATTAAAGAAATTTAATATAATAGTAATAAGAATAAACAACTAAACTATAACATAATATCACCCATTAGAACATATACTCTAATGGGTGATATTTATTTTTAAAATACAAATACAAAGAAGAATAGCATTATTCTCATTAATAATATTATTAGCTTTTGGTGCAATATTTCTAAGATTAGGGTATATAACATTTTTCCTAAGTGAAACATTAACACCTGAGGCTTTTTTATCTTGGTCTAGAGAAATACCTATAGAAGGTAAAAGAGGAAATATATATGATAGAAATGGAAATCTAATAGTAGGTAATATGTTGGCACCTTCTGTAGCAGCAATTAATAAACAAGTTGAGGATAAAGATACAACAGCAACATTAATAGCTGATATATTAGAATGTGATAAAGATTTAATATTAAATCATTTAAATAAAAATGTAAGTGTAGAATTAATAAAACCTGAAGGAAGAAAAATAACAGTAGAACAAGCACAAGAAATAATAGAATTAAATATAGATGGAATATATGTTGTTGGGGATACTGTTAGATATTATCCATATGGAGAAACATTAGCACATTCCTTAGGTTTTACAGGGATTGATAACCAGGGGATTGCTGGATTGGAATATATGTATGATGAATATCTAAAAGGACAAGATGGAAATCTAAGTATATATACAGATGCTAAGGGGAATGAAATGCCTAACATGTTAGATTATTACAATTCAAGTTCACAAGGATTTGATATATACCTAACAGTTGATTTAGATGTTCAATTAATAGTAGAACGTGTGATGGCTGAAGCTATAGCAAGATATAATCCAGATAGTATGTACGTGATTGTAAATCACCCACAAACAGGGGAAATACTTGCTATGGCATCATATCCATCATTTGATCCGAGTAACTATCAAGATTACTCACAAGAAGTATATAATAGGAATTTGCCAATATGGAAAAGTTTCGAACCCGGTTCAACATTTAAATTTATGACATATGCCGCGGGATTAGAAGAAGGTGTGTTTGATATCAATGAACATTACTTTGATCCAGGATATAAAATAGTCGAAGGAATAAGAATAAATAACTGGAAAGCTGGAGGACATGGAGACCAAACATTTTTAGAAGTAATACAAAATTCATGTAATCCTGGTTTCATGGAAATAGGAGAAAGGCTCGGAGTAGAGACATTTTATGATTATTTAGAAGACTTTGGCTTCGGACAAAAAACAGGAATAGACCTCTTGGGAGAAACAAGTGGAATAGTAATGAAAGAAGAAAATGTAGGTCCTGTAGAATTAGCCACAATGTCATTTGGTCAAGCTAATTCAACTTCAGCAATACAAATACTAAATGGAGTAAGTGCGGCTGTAAATGGAGGATATTTAAACACTCCTTATATATTATCTAAAATATCAGATCAAACAGATAACATAGTATTAGAGAACGCTACTGAAACTATTAGACAAGTAATATCAGAAGATACAAGTACTATAATGAGACACGCACTAGAATCAGTAGTAGCACTAGGTACTGGTCGTGGAGGATATGTAGATGGTTATAGAGTTGGTGGTAAAACAGGTACAGCACAAAAAGTAGGAGAGAATGGTCAATACTTAGAAAATAACTATATATTATCATTTTTAGGATTAGCACCTATGGATAATCCTGAAGTAGGAGTATACTTAGCAATCGATAATCCAAAAGATACAATCCAATATGGTGGTGTTGTTGCAGCGCCTTTAGTAGGAGAAATATTAACAGAAATACTGCCAATCTTAGGAGTTCAAAAAGATTATGAAAATCAAATAGATAAAGAAATAAGATGGTATATAGATCCTATATACTATGAAGTTCCTAACTTTATAGGAATGAATAAAAAAGATTTACCACCTAAATGGAATGGTGAATATCAATATTTATTTTTAGGAAGTGGAAATACAATAATAGAACAATCTCCATCAGCTGGAGAAAAAGTAAAAGAAGGAAGTGCTATTCTAATATATTTAGACGATTAAAATAAAAAGGAACTATATCGTAAATGATAAAGTTCTTTTCAATAGTGCAAATTAATTGTAATATATCTTGAAGTATCAACATATAATAAAAAGGATTAGTTTTTATAGTTATTGACAATGTGTCAAAAATATTGTAAAATTAATTCATAACCAAGTCCCTGGGACTTAAAAAAAAGGCGCTCATTTAATGACTCGCCTTTTTTTATTATTTACTAAATGATTTATCTGTTCATCTATAGTTTTGTATTTTTTCTTTTTCATTTTGATCATTCCTTTAATAATATTCCACAATAAGTAACATTATATTACAAATGATATTTAATTAAATATTATTATATAAATTAATAGAATTGTAGTGTATGATTTTTTAATAAGTTGATTTCATTGTTATATTAACTTTATACATAAACAGGTGCAACAGAAAAAGTATTAAGATGGTATATATATCTTGTAAAGTATGAAGTGCTATTCTGATATATTTAAATGATAAAACTAACAGTCTCTTTCAACTATAGTAAATAAAATTATATACTTTACTAAAACATTATGTTATATTAAATTAAAAGAATAGAGGGGATCATATGATAGTACTAGACTTACATGGATTAACAGTACCTGAAGCTTTAAAATTAATACAAACAACTGTAATGGATCCTAAAAACAAAAACCAACAATATATAGAAGTAATCCATGGATTTAATAGTGGAGACGAATTAAAAAGGCTATGTTCTCATCATAGTAACCTAAGATGCAAAAGAATAAAAAAAGTAACTTTAAAATTAAATAATCCTGGTGCCTCATTACTTTGGTTGAAATAACGATAAAAATAATATATAATAAAATAAAAAAAGGAGTAATTTATGAAAAAATTATTTAAAATATCTTTATCACTGTTTTTATTAACTGGTTTAATTTCATTAACAGGTTGTGATTTTGGTTGTAAAATGTATGACTTAACACAAGTATTAGATGAGAATAATGCGGAAGTAGAAATAGATACATTATGCGAATCAATGTTTATTGACTTTTGTGGATCTGGAGCATTTACACTTGTTATAAAGCAATTAGATGGTACAGAAGATATAACAACTGGGGACTACGTTGAAAAGGACGGGTACTATGTTGTAACGGCTGACGGAGAAACAATATCTTATAAAATCATTGATGATAAAACAATAAGTTTAGAAGATGGATATACATTTATATTTAAATTAAGATAAAAGAGAGGACTAATCATTTTATGATTAGTCTTTTCTTTTTTAAAAGTAATATTGAATATATATCGCGTAACTAAGCCATATAATTATATGACACTGCTCAATTATATTAATTGCAAAATAGTAGCGTTGTTATTGAATGGATATAATGTTATAATTTATTAAAAGACGGTGATAAAAATGGAAGAACATAAAAGAAGAGTAAGATACAAAGGAACTCATCCTAAAAAATTTAATGAAAAATATAAAGAATTAAATCCTGAAAAGTATAAAGAGACAGTTGATAAAGTAATTAATAAAGGAAGTACTCCAGCTGGAATGCATATATCTATTATGGTAAATGAAATATTAGAATTTTTTAATATAAAAGAAAATCAAATAGGATTAGATGTAACATTAGGATATGGTGGACACACAACACATATGTTAGAAAAATTAAACAATACAGGACATATGCATGGTGTAGATGCTGATCCTATAGAGTTTGTGAAAACAGTAGAAAGAATAAATTCTAAGTATAACAATTTCACAGGATATAATATGAACTTTAGTGATGTAGATAAATTAGAAACAAAATTTGATTTTATCTTAGCTGACCTAGGAGTGTCTTCTATGCAAATAGATGATCCAACAAGAGGTTTTAGCTACAAACATGATACAACATTAGATTTAAGACTAGATCCAACAAAAGGAATATGTGCAAAACAAAGATTAGAAAAAATAAGCTTATATGAACTAGAAGGAATGCTAACTGAAAATGCTGATGAACCTAATGCGTTATTAATAGCAACAGAAATAGTAAATGAAATAAAAACAAATAAAACAATAGATACAACAAAACAATTAAGAGAAGTGATCTCTAATGCGTTATTAAAAAAATATAAAAAAGAAGATAAAGAATTATTAAAGAAAACATGTCAAAGAGTATTTCAAGCAATAAGAATAGATATAAACGAAGAATACGAAGTTTTATATAAATTGTTAGAAACATTACCCTCAATGCTAAAAGATGGTGGGAAAGTAGCTATATTAACATTCCATTCAGGTGAAGATAGATTAGTTAAAAAAGCGTTCAAAAGACATCTAAACGAAAACCTATATAAACAAATAAATGATGATATAATCTTACCAAGTAAGGATGAGTGTTTTACAAATCCTAGAGCTAAGTCTACAAAAATGAGATGGGCGATTAAATAAAGTTATATTTGTATTAAACAACTCATAAAATATTTTATGTAAAAAATTACCATTAAATAAAAAAAACACCTAAAAATATAAAAAAGGCTTAATTAATTGCTGAAAATGCGTTAGTTAAGCCTTTTATTTTTTGTGGATTTTAACAATAAAAAGTATTCGAAAAAAAATAAATAAAACATTGTCGAAAAAAATGGTAAAATTAGATAAATTGTTGAAAAAAACATTGAATTTTTTTGCGTTTTATGGTATTTTATAAAGTGATAATTAAAATAAAGAAATGAATAATTATGAGGTGATAAATATGAATTTTACAAGCGAAATAAATACACTACTTACAGGCACTGAAATTGTAGATATTACAAATTCAAAATCCATTACTAATGCCCTAATAAAGCAGATTGTAACTGAAGAGGATTTAATACAATTTTCACAATTCAAATATCTATTAGAATTGGGTGTTGAAAACTTCGTATCTAAAATATACCAAGGTACTAAAGATGGAAGTTTAAACGAAAGAGTTGAACAAGTCATTTCTATATTTGATAATAACCAAGTTTCCCCTCAAATTTATTCATACTACTTATATGCGACATTGCAAGCATTTGGAGTTAAAAGTGATAGAGTTAATTGGGTGGATCCGTTTATAAACAATTTACAAAACGTATCTTTTGGATTTAACACTACATTTGGATCAGGTTTATTTGTAGAGTCTATAGAAGATTACGAAATTACAAAAGGAACTTTGAAGAAAGTTTTAAAAAGTAAAAAGTATACAACAATACCTTATGGCGTAAAAGAAATTAATGAAATGATTTTATCTGGTAATACTGACGTTGAGTTTGTTACATTACCTGAGTCATTATCAGCATTACCTTCTGGCCTATTAGGAAATTGTAATCGTTTAAAAACTTTGATATTACCATCAACTATAAAAGTTATACCTCAAAACTTTTGTAAAGGTGATAAAAGTTTAACATTAGTCGTTGCTAGTGGAGCGACAAAAGTAGATGCTAATGCATTTGAAGATACAGCAATAAACAATGTTAATTTCATTGGTAACAATAGAATAGAAATAATTGGTGAGAATTCATTTAAAAATTGTAATAATTTGAAAAAGGTTGATTTAAGTCATTCGAAAGTAATAGAAAAATTAGCTTTTAATAATTGTAAAGCTATAACTGATATATCAATTGCTATAACAGAAGAGTTAATTCGAGTAAATCCTAGATTCCATACTATCTTTGAAAATGATATTGTTGATTTCAAAAGATATTCAGAATTAGTTAATGTTACAATACATGTTCAAAATGGTAAAATACCGAACGGATATTTTGAAGGATGTTCTAACTTATCAACAATCAAAGTTGTTGGAAGTGTGAATTCTATTGGAGCTAAAGCTTTCAAAGGTTGTACAAATCTAACAAGTATCGATATGAAATTTACAGGTAATGTAATTGAGAATGAAACATTCTTAGGTTGTAGTAAAATTGCATCTCTTCCATTTTTTGATAATGTTACAGAAATTAATAATTCAGCATTTAAAGAATGTCATGCTTTAAATAACTTAAAATTCAAAACAATTAGAAATTTAGGAGAACGAGTTTTTGAAGATTGTACTCACTTGAGTTCTATTGAATTTGTTTATATCAACAAAACACTTCCAACTTTTACATTTTCTGGGTGTTATTCTTTAAGAAATTATAAATTCTTAGAGAACGTTGAAGAATTAGCAGCTTATTCATTAGCTAAAGTTATATTTGACGAGTCTTTTGAAATTCCTAGTAATATTAAAGCTATAGCTACTAACGCGTTTGATAGTTGTGCTTTTGAAAAACAATTAGTAGTACCTAGTGATTGTAAAATAAATATTTGTGCATTCTCAAATATCAATCAAATATCAAATGTAATTTATGAATCATTAGATATTTATGATATGAATAACCAAAAAATTCAACCATTCATGATATTTGAGCATAGATTAGATGCATTTAATACAAATTTAAAAAGTTTAACAGATGTTCAAGTTAATGATCATAAAGTTCCTGAAGGTGCTTTTAAAGGTTGGGCAAATATAAATAATGTAATTTTATATTCTGACTTACATGAAATACCTAATCATTGTTTTGAAGATTGTATAAACTTAAAAACAGTATATGTTGAATCAGAAGAGTTCTCTATTGGTGATAGAGCATTTGCTAATTGTGTTGAATTCAAACATTTAGAAGCAACTCAATCTACAGTGGATTTCCAAAATTTACATACAGTTGATTTAAGCTTAACAACTGGTATAGGTGAAGAAGCTTTCAAATCTTGTGTTAATATTGAAAGAATATGTGTTCCTATTAGAAAAACTAGCGCTAAAGATCAATTTAGACTTTATTCGTTATTTGAAAAAGAAATTATTGGAATGACAGCAAATAAATATACAAACTTACATACAGCGATGTTATATTTAGAAACTGGAATTGTTCCAAGTAATTTATTTGAAGGTTGTGAAAAACTTAAAATTATTGAAGTTTATGGAGATGTTACAGAATTAGGAGAAGGATTCTTTAAAAACTGTGTTAATCTAGTAAAAATAAAAATGAATTACACTGGTACAGTTATTCCTAAAGAATGTTATAAAAACTGTGTTAGTTTAACAGAGTTATCTCAATATCAATCGGTAACTAAAATTGAAGCAGAAGCATTCATGGGTTGTGAATCATTAAATAAGGTAGAATTTTTAAGTCCTATTTCTTCTATTGGTGCATCGACATTTGAAAGTTGTACTAAATTAAAACAAGTTAAAATGGATCTTCAAGCAGAAGTGTTACCTAAAAATTGTTTTAGAAATTGTATTTCAATTGAAAACTTTAATTTCTTACATAATATTGTTAAAGCAGAAAGTTATTGTTTAGCTAATGTTGTCTTTCCATCTGGATTTATTGTTCCTGCGAAACTTGATTATATTGAAAAATATGCATTTGCAAATACAACATTTGTTACAACATTATCTTTACCAGCAGCTAAATATATGGATCAATTATCATTTGCTAATGCTAAAGGATTTACAAAAGTTGAATTTAGAAATTTAAAAATTATTGATACACATAATGAACAAATTAAACCTTTTACTATCTTTACAGACTCATTACAAGATTTTAATTTTAAATATAGTGGAATTGATACAGTTTTTGTTAGAACTAATAATATT
The DNA here is from genome assembly GCA_044432925.1 of bacterium. Classification (GTDB taxonomy): domain Bacteria; phylum Bacillota_I; class Bacilli_A; order Acholeplasmatales; family Anaeroplasmataceae; genus JAWXUE01. The sequence goes on from JAWXUE010000001.1 coordinate 83,674, forward strand.
AGTGATGAAGCATTTAAAGATTGGAAATTTATTAGAAGTGTAGTTGCTACTCCAGAAGTTACAATATTACCAAACTCTTGTTTTGAAGGTTGTACACATTTACAAATGGTGAAATTACCTTATGGTGATATGTCATTAGGAAGTTATGTGTTTAAAGATTGTATTGCTTTAACAACAACTTCTACATCTGAATTGCTTGTTACATCAAAAAACAAACTTATTCCAACTGAAGTATATAAAAATTGTGTTAATTTAACAGGTGTTTCAATTGTTATCGATTCAATTTCAATTGAAAATGGAATGAAATTTTATTCTTTCTTTGAAGATAATATTGATACATTTAATGAAAAGTATAAAAAAGTTACTTCAGTTACACTTAGAAGTAAAACAAATAAAATACCAGCATCATTTTTTGATGGTTGTGTAAATATTGAAAAAATTCATATAATCGATGATATTAGAAGTGTTGATACTAAAACATTTGCTAATTGTATAAATTTACATGAATTAAGAATGAATTATACAGGTAACACATTACCTGATGAATGTTTCTTAGGTTGTGAAAGATTACCTAATATTACAAATTTAATTGAAGTTAAGACAATTGGTAAGAGTGTGTTTGAAAAATGTTATTCATTAACAGCACTTCAATTTAGATCTCCTATTGAATCAATAGGTGAAAAAGCATTTGCTCAATGTTTAAACTTAGAAAAAATAAATATGTATTTTGTTGGTGAAAAAGTACCTGATTTATGTTTTGCACAATGTGAAGGATTACTTATAACTCCAATATTTGTAAATGTTAGAGATGTTAATGCATCAGCATTTACAGGTTGTATAAACTTGGATCATGTAATTATAAATGCTGTTCCAAATATGACATTTAATCAGATTTTCCCTTCTTCAAAAAGAATTAACAAAATTAGTTATACATCAACTATAGTTCCTAAAAGATATTTTGATGGTGTACCTAACGTTGAAGAAGTAGAATTTACTCAGAAAGTTACATCGATAGGAGAATATGCATTTGCTAATATTCCTTCGTTGAAAACAGTTAAGAACTTAGGTTCAGTAGAAACTATAGCAAGTTATGCATTTGCTAATAGTGGATTAGAATATATTAGAATTTCACCTAAAACAATGTTTATCGGTGCTGGTATATTTGCTGGATGTGAAAGATTAAGAGAAATAGAATTACCTGTTCGTTTTGAATATGCTGGTTTTCTATTTGATGATATGCATGATACTCTTCCTAAAAAGATTATTCAAAAACAACATGATGTTGAAAAAGAATATTCTATTCCAGAAACATTAAGAAATATTACTATTAATGATGGTGTATTAACTCCTGGTGTATTCTCTGGAATGCAATTAAATGTAATAGTTGAGTATATTATAAAAGATATTCCTGATTTTGCATTCTTTGATTGTAATACAATTCTTTTAGAAAATGCTAAAGCAGTTGAAACTATTGGACAATATGCATTTGCATATTCAACAATAAAAGATGCTATTTTAACAGGAGTAAGTACTGTTGATAAATATGCATTTTATAATAGTAATATAAATGTTTTAGAATTTGGTAGAAATTTAAAAGATATTACAAATGAATCTTTAATGGAATCTAATATTAAACGTTTTAAATTAACAGCAAATCCAAACTTTACTTTTATTAACGAAATGTTAGTTAATTTAGAAAAAGGTATGATTATTCATACTAATAATTTATCAGGAGCTATAGTGGTACCTGATGCTGTTACAAAACTTGAGGAAAATACATTTGTAAATTGTGAGAATGTAACTCAAATTAATACTAATAGAGTTAATACTATAAAAACAGGTGCATTTGTAAATTGTAATAACTTGTCTTCTATAATTTTAGATAAAAACTTAGTAACTTGTGAAGAAGCAATATTTAGAAATTGTAATAATATAAATCAATTAACTTTAAATTTCTTAGGTAAAGATAGAAGAACTCCTAAAGAAATTGGATATTTATTCCAAAATATGAGTGAAGAAGTATATATGAAGAAAATTGAAATAACAGGTGGTCAATTAGTAGAAGAACCATTTGTAAATTGTGCAGTAATTGAAGAATTAGATATATCAAAAGTTGGATTATCAACATTAAACGCTGGGATATTTAAAAATATTATATTTAATAAATTAACTTTACCAGATACTTTAGACAATGTAGATGAATTTGCATTTGAAAATTCAATTGCTACAGAAGTTGTTTCAAATGGAAAAAGTATTAAAGTTAAAGATCAATGTATTTTTAAAGGACAACAATTAATATATTGTCATATTGATAATGCATTAGATATAACAATACCTCAAAATATAAACGAGATTGTTGCAACAGCATTTAACAATACAAATTCTATTCAAAATATAACAATATTAAATGATAGTATAAAGTTAAATAATGCTTTCGCTGGAATTTCTTCAGTAACAGGAGTTGTTATTGGTGATTTACCACAAAACATTTCACAAATTTTTGCTAGTGCAATTGACACAATAAAAAATGTTACATTTACAGGTAGAAAAATTCGTCAAGGATTCTTTGACACTTTATTATATTTTAACGAATTAAATTTACCTAATGTAGAAAAAATATTGTTAGAAGATGCGAATATGAATCCGGATACACAAATTTTAATTGAAAATTTAAATATTGGTTCAAATTTAACTAGATTAGACTTAGAAATATTAAATTACATTGATGTATTAAATATTAATATAGAAAATAATAAAAGATATAAAACTTATAACAATATATTAGTAGATACAAATGAAGATGCAATAGTATATGTTGCTAGGGAATTAGAGTCTCAAATAACAATTGATTTTGATGTTAAAGAAATAAAAGATGGTGTATTTTCTAAAAATGACAACCTTGTATCTATTAATACAGGGAATATAAAAGTTATTGGTGATGATGCATTTAGAGGATGTAGAGCTTTAAGAGATATAACAATAACTGATAAGTGTAATAAAATAGGTTTACATATCTTAAAACATTGTGATAAGCTAAGAAATATTGTTATTCCTTATATTGGTGAAACATCACAAAAAACATCTAAGATTAATTATTTGTTTGACAATGCTCATCCAGATTTAATTGTACAATCAATAACAATTACAAATCAAAAAATAATAGATGGAACATTTGAAAATTCAAAAAATTTCCAAAAAATAATATTAGCAGAAGGTACTAAAGAAATTAAAGCAAAGTCGTTCTCTGGAGCATCAAACTTAAAAGATATTTTTATTCCGAAATCATTAAATGTGGTTGGAGAATCAATTTTCCTAAAATGTAAAAAGAAACTTAATGTTTATGTTGAAAATAAATCTCAAGTAGATGCTTGGTCAAAAGATTGGCGTAAAACAAAGTCGGTTCAAATATTTAATAATATTAAAGTTAATTCTTTAAAAGAACGTCGTAGGTAATTATATGACAATAAAAATATTATCGATTGGAGGGAAAAAATGGACAAGACTATAAATGAAGATTTAATTTATAATACCTCCTCGCGTCTTCCAATGTGTTTCTGCATTGATACAACATTAGAAAAGTCAGTGTTAACTCAAATAGAATTGGGTTTAATATCAATGCATAATTATATTGGAAAAAAAGATGGACTTAGAGAAAGTAGTGAGGTAGCTATTGTTACATTTGATAATCTTTCCGCAGTTCTACATGATTATATGTCATACGAACAGTTTAAAGGGATTGAATTGAATAATAGCAAATTAGGTAGTGACTTCGGTGATGTATCATCGGGTATTACAAATTCAATAGATTTATTACAAAAGAGAAAAAAATTATATAACGTACATGGTGTAGATTATTACAAACCATGGCTAGTAATTATAACTGATGGGAAACCTATTCCAAAAATTTGTAAGAAAAAAACAGCTGCAGCTCGAAAGAAGTTGCTTGCTCTTGAAAAATCAAATAAGTTAACTATTGTTACAATATATATAAATGATGATAGTTTAAATTGCAATCTAACTGACATTAACTTAAAAATGAAAGAAAAGATTGTTAAATTTTCAAAAAAAGTTGAACCACAAGTTATTAGGAAAAATAAAATTATTAACTTCTTTACTTGGTTTACAAAAAGTATTGAAACAACAGCATTTACTGATGAAATTAAATTAGATTTCACAGGATTAACAGATTGGGAGGATATCTAAAATGATAAAAGAAAAATATGAAGATGATTTAGTATTAAATACTGCCACTAGAATACCAGTTTGTTTATGTATTGATGCATCAGCATCAATGAACAAAGTGATCGGAAACGGTGGAGTAGACACTGGTAAAAGACAATTTATTGATGGAAAACAATGGATTGTATTATCTGAAGGTGACACGTTAATGAAAGAAATGGTGAAAGGTGTAAATAAGTTTTATGATTCTGTAAGAAGAAATCAACAAGCTAATTTATCATGTGAAATCTCATGTGTATCGTTCTCAGACGATGCAAGTTGTATAGAAGATTTCTCGCCAGTTTCAAGTAAACAAGAGTTTGTTGCTCCAAAAACTGGAGACAAAACAGCAATGGCAAAAGGTGTGGAATTAGCATTAAATTTATTAGAATCAAGAAAAAATGATTATAAAGATAGTGGTATTGAATATCACCAACCATGGTTAGTAATATTCACAGATGGTGATTCATCTGATGATGTTGGATATGTACAATCAAGAGTTAAACAATTAGAATCTGAAAGCAAATTATCTGTATTTACTTTTGCACTAAGCGATGAAGTAAATATGAATACTTTAAGTGGATTCTCAAGAAGAAAACCATTATCAATTAAAACTGATAAATTCGAAGAATTCTTCGAGTGGTTAGGAAAATCTGTTTCAATTGTTTCTGCTTCAAGAGTTGGAGACAAAATTAAGCTTGATACATCTAACTTAGATGATTGGGCAGAATTATAAGATTTAAAAATAAAATAAAAAAGAAAATTTAAGGAGAAAATTAAAATGAATAACAATTTATATGGTGAAGAAGAAGATTTAGTATTAAATACGTCAGCGAGAATTCCTGTGTGTTTATGTATCGATACAAGTGGGAGTATGGTTACTTGTGTTAATGATTTAAATAAAGGGGTTGCAGATTTCTATAAATCAATCCGTTCAAGTGATGCTGCATTAGCATCATGTGAAGTTGCTATCGTATCATTCGGTTCAACAATCAATGTATTAGAAGAATTCTCAACAATTGATAAGAAAAAAGATATTAAATTTGTTCCAAATGGAAAAACAGATATGACTGGTGGAGTTAACAAAACTTTACAATTATTAAACAGAAGAAAAGAACAATATAAACAAAATGGTGTTGAATACTTCCAACCTTGGTTAGTATTATTTACAGATGGTACACCTGATGATACAAACTCAATTATTGCTGTACAAGAAACAGTAAGAAAATTAGAAGCTGAGAAAAAATTAACAGTATTCTGTGTTGGTATTGGTGGATTAGTAGATATGGATATCTTAGGGAACTTCTCTAAAAAAGGTGCATTAAAATTAAAAGATAATAACTTCTCAGAATTCTTCGAGTGGTTAGGGAAATCTGTATCAATCATTTCAAATTCTATTGTTGGTCAAGAACCAGAATTAGATACTTCAAACTGTGAAGATTGGGCAGAATTATAAGATTAAATTAAATATAGTTTAGAAAGTAGGTTACTATTATGGAGAAAAAATGGATATATAGTTACGGGGAGTTAGTAGGTAAAAGCCACGCTCCACGTAATGTACCTTGTCAAGATAAAGCACTATGTCGTGAAGAAAATGACGTTTATGTTGCTGTAGTTTCTGACGGTTGCGGTAGTTCTGATATATCACAATATGGTTCTTCAGTAACCGCTGAAAAACTATGTGATATATTTGTAAATAACTTTGATGAATTATATAATATGGAAATATTTCAAACAAGAAAATATATTGTTGATGAAATAGCTTTAGCATTAAATAAATTCATCTTCCAAAATCCAAGAATATTTGCTGATTACAAAGATAAATATAAAGATAAATATGAAAGATTTATAACATCTAGAACGGAAAATGAATTTGAATTAGATGCTTTAAATGCTACTGCTTTATTTGTTGCTGTAAAAGATGGTAAATATATGATGGGTGCTATTGGTGATGGTATCATAGGTGCTGTTGTTGATAACAAAATTAAAATTGTAATAGAAGAAAAGAAAACTGATGAGGTTAATGGAACAATATATCCAGGAAACATTTATACATTAGCAAAAGAGGATGAGCGTTGGTATGCAACAACTAAATTCCAATTCAAAAAACCACAAAATGCTAATATTCAGGGATTTATTTTAATGTCTGATGGTGTTGATGGATTAATTGATCAACGTGTTGCATTCCAAAAGAAATTCTCAGCTGGTGTTGGTAAACTAATTAAAAATACTATAAGATCTGAAAATTTTGAAGATGCGCAAAAGTCATTGAACGAAGAATTACTACCTCGTTTAGTTGAATTTTCAAAAGCTCGTGATGACTGTAGTATAGCGTTGCTTATTAATGATGACTGTGAAATTGATGAAAATGGATATGTTGTAACATATTATGAACGTCCTCTTTCACAAGAAATGTCTAATGATGAAATATTTGACGAAGGATTCAGAGATACATATCTAGATAAACTTTCTTTTAAAATAAAAGATGAAGTTTTAGAAGAAAAAGAAAATGAAAATGAGTACGAAAAACTTAACAATAAAGCATTAAATAATATTAGAATGAGAATTGATGCTCAAGATGCAGATAACTTTTATAGCAAAGTTAAAATGTATTTTAGAACTCAACCAAAATCTGCAGTTAATGAACTGTTAGAATTCTATTTAAAATTATTAAATGAAATTGATGAAAATGATATTTTCTTCTATGATAATGAAAATGAATATAAAAATTTAACTTATCTATATCAATTTGATGATAAGTTAGTGAAAACTGCCGATAAAGGTGTAAGGAGAGATGAGAATGAGAAAAAAGCAAACGATTAATTCATTTAATGAGTATGTTAGTACTTTTGATAGAGTATTCTTATCTGCTTCTTTATTCAAAAATGATGCGATAGCTACAAAAGTAGTTACTGCTATCAAAAATTCTAAAATACAAAAAAATAGTATATTATTAAATGAAGAAATTAATAGTAATAAATACTTTTTACATAAAGCAGCTGATTTACGTTCTAGAGGTTTAATATCTCAAAGAATGTTTCAACCTGATAGTAATGATATTAAACCGTTACTAACTAATTATAAAGAAGCAGCAAGAAATATCTTAAATCATAATCCTTATAAATTATTATTAATTACAGAGGATGAACATGAGGCATATGATTATTTAAATTTAATGTATGAAGAAAGTCATATAAAAGATATTAAAGCATGCGGATTTGATATTACTGGAAATACATTTGAATTCATTGAAGAGTTAGATTATATTCTTGAGGTTGATTTTGAGGAAGCACCTGAAGATGTAATTGACGAATCATTTGATGTTGTTTCAATTGATGCTAATAGTAATTTACCATATCGTGGTGGACAAAAAATTCCTGCTGAGTTCTTTAAAGATGAAGTTATATCAGTTGTACTACCTACAGAAGGTAGCACAATTATGACTAAAAATAATGAACCGATAGTAATTGGTTCTAAATTAGGTGATGGTGGAGAAGGTACTGTTTATAAAACAGATCGTGAAGGTGTAGTAGTTAAAATTATTCATCTTGAAGGAAACCATTTATCAAAAAATAAACAAAAGAAATTAGAACAAATGGTACAAATTAAAATCAATCATGATTTAGTTGTATGGCCACAAGATACTGTTTATACAACAGATGGTAAGTTTGTTGGATTTACAATGCAAGAAGTAAGTGGAATTGACTTAAAAAGTTTCACATTCCATAAAATGCCAAATGCTGTATTGAGACCAGGAGAAATAAACATTAACTTTATTAATAAAATAGAGTTGTGTGGAATCATCTTAAATATATTAGATACAATAATATATTTACATAGTCGTAATATAGTAATCGGAGATATAAAATTAGAAAACTTTATGATTAAAGATCAAGATATTTCTAAAATTTATTTCGTTGACTGTGATAGTTATCAAGTTGGTGACTTCCCTTCAATCTTAGTAAGTCCTGGGTTTAAACCTCCAGAAATAGATCCTTTAATCACTGGTAAAATAGCTGAAAGATTTAGAACATTTGGTAATGAAAATTTTGCAATATTCTCATTACTATTCCACTTAATCTTTAGAGCGAAAAGTCCGTATACTCAACAAAATCATACAGGTAAAGATATTGCTGATTGGGAAAGAGCTAAACATGGAGAATTCCCTTATTTCTTAGATAAAGAAAAAACATTAGCATCAGCACCTCGTGGTACAGAAGAACCAATTTGGGCACATTTACCTGGTTATATTAAAAAAGCATTTATTAACGTTGGACATTACAATGGTAATAACTTTGGGGAAAAAAGACGTTTAGATGCTAAAGCATGGCAAAAAATATTTACTTGTTATTTAGAAGATTTATTATCAGGTAAATTAGAATCTGTAGATCCAAAATGTCATCAATATCACTTTATCGGTGAAAGAGATACAATGCCATATACTCAAGTAGAAATTACAATGAGTAGAGAAGAAGTTGTTACTAGAACAGGTTTCTCAATTGATGCAACAGTAAAAGAATTATTTGCTGCATCAGATAAAACAATTCCTCCAACATTAATAATTAGTGTTGTTAATGCATTAAAACAATCTACAAGATATAAAGATAATCAATTTGAATTCTTATTAAAAAAACATGCTGGAATGTTTTATGATATTGAATTTATATATGTAAAATAATAAAAGATAGGGGTGAAAAATATGTCGTTAACAGAAATTAATATTGAAACTATAATAAGTAGTGATTTAACTAAGTTACCACAAAATATTGTGTTTAATCAAAAAGGCTTTGTTGATAAAAAAACATTGTCTTATGAGATGGCGACATATTGGGAACTTGCTATCAGATCTATCAAAAAAAATGTATACAAATACATGGGTATGGAACCAAATGATATTTTAGATATTGATGAATTAAAAAACAATAAACAATATGATATTGCTTTAATCAAAGTTTTGAATTATCTAAACCCAACGATTATTGATGAATTGAAACGTATTGTTGAAAAAGATAACAATCAAACAACTGATTCATTATTAGAAACTAAAGGTAAACTTAAATATCATGGAGGGGATAATATCTCTCCTCTTATTCACAAAAATGATTCTACTTATGTTCAAAATATGCCGCAGGAAGGCGATAAAATACAAACTTCTCGTGGTAGTATATTGATATTAGGAGATAAAATTGGTGATGGTGGAGAAGGTATTGTATATACTACAAATAGAAAAAATGAAGTTGTTAAATTAATTAAACGAGACAATAAAGGTTGCATTCGTAATTATACTAAAGATAGAATTGAACAAATGGTTAAAGTTAAAATTACTAATCCATTAGTTATATGGCCTACAGATGTAGTGTATAACGAAGATGGATTGTTTGTTGGATTTACTATGAAGCATATCAATGGTATAGATTTAAAAAGATTTACTTCTAGTATAGTTAGGAATGTAAATGATAATCCTGATGAATTTAATATTAATTCATTAGATAAAAAAAGTTTATGTAAAATAGCAATTTCAATATTAGATACAATGATTTATTTACACGATATGAATATTATTATGGGAGATATAAAGTTAGAAAACTTTATGATTAAAGATAATAATATAGAAAATATATATTTTATAGACTGTGATAGTTATCAAGTTGGACATTTCCCATCGATTTTAGTAAGTCCTGGGTTTGTTCCGCCTGAAATTGATCCAATAAATTTAGGTAAACAAAATAATAAATTTAGAACATTTGGAAATGAAAACTTTTGTTTATTTTCACTATTGTTCCATTTAGTATTTAGAGCTAAACCTCCTTATTCACAACAAATACATGATGAGCGATATGTTTCAGAAACATATAGAGTAAAACATGGTATGTTCCCTTATTTCTTAGATAAAGAAAAAACAGTAGAACATTGTCCTAAGGGGATGGAAGAACCAATTTGGGCCCATTTACCAAGTTATATGAAAAAAGCATTTATTAGTGTAGGGCATATAGATGGAGAAAACTTTGCTGTAGAAAATAGATTATCAGCAACAGATTGGAAACATTTATTTACTTGTTATTTAGAAGATTTAGAAGGGGTAAGATTACCTATTGCTGATCCAATTTGTAATCAATATCATTACGGATTAAATGAATTTATTAACTATGAAAATGTTGATTTACCATTACCGACTGAAGCTGATGTTCTACATAACTTATCAATGGATGAACAAGTAATAAGAAGAGCACGTAATAACGATTATATGAAAAATATGTTGCTATATAGATGTGTTAGTTCTAATGATTTTCCATTAAGAAAATTTGAAGGGAAATTATATACAAGTCGTATATTATTTTCTTTAGCATTAATAAAAAATTGGAGTAAAGGTCTTGAATTTATTCAAGAAGATTTGTTAGGTTCTTTTGCTTTAACTCCAACAGAGTTTACAAAAGTGAATAATAATAAAATATTAAAAAAATATGAATTAGCATTATTTGAGTTTGTGAGAATAATTAATCCGAATATATTCTTAGCTTATGATGGATTAAACTTTAATAAGTTAGATGAATACGCTAGATATTTAAATGATCATTATAACTTAGATGATCGTATAATAATACCATTTGATATTCTTAGTTCAGTAATAGAAGATGCTGCTACATTACGTACATTACAAAATATATTTGCTAAAAGTGTAATAGTATCACATGATATAGATTTGATGATAAATTTATTTTCTGATAGAATTATTTATACAAATGGAACTGCACACACAACAATACATAGTTATATTTCTTCAATATTTAAAGATGAACTTAAAGTGCTTGAGAAAAATTTATTTTTATACAAAAGTATTTCAGATAAAATCTTAACAAGAAGTAATATAGATACATCATTATATGATTTTACATCTTTAAAAGGGTTCTATCAATTGGCAATGACAATATTGAATCATATACCATTTAAATCTGGTGAACATACTTTTAAAAATTTAAATGATATTGTTGAATACTCAAAATTAGATATACCTGTTAATGAAAAGTATACTAATATTGGTAAGTGGGTTAAAACTGGATTAATTAAAATATATTCAAGTTATTATCAACTTAAATCAACAGACGTAGTAGTAGATGATTTATATAAAGTATCTAAACAAAGAAATTTAACTGATTGGGAAGCAGGACAATTATTTTATTTAAAGAATGTTCAAAATCCATTTTTTTATACAATGGATGGTATTAAGATAACTAATCTAAGAGATTTGATGGAGAAGATGTTGAAATCAGAACAGTTAGACGGATATGTACATGAATTATATAAAAATGTTTTATTCACAGATTGGTGTGAAATATATAAAAAGAAAACAGATTAACTTCTAGAAAGGAGATATCATGGACGTTATTAATTTAATGAAGTACTTAGGCGAAAATATTCCCGATAGTGATCGAAAATTATTTAATAAGTTAGCCGGACATGCAAATAAAAGGTATCAAAAAAATCTTCTTATTTTATTAACAAAGTATAAAGTAGAAAGAAAAAAATTTATATTTGCAACTCCAGACTATATTAATGAATCGTATGTGAATAAAGTTAGAGAATTAATATTAGCTTGTAAGAACATAATAGAAAATAAAATCGACATTTCAGCTTTTAATACATCAGAGTTTTGTGTTAATAAACTTCTTGATATTTCAACTAAAAGTAAAGTCGATAACATATTATATACATTAAGAAGTTTCACAATGTTTTATCCTAACTTAACGGTATCACAAGAACTTGTTGAAAGTCCACTAATGATACTTACTCCTGATACAAAAAAACGCTTAGATATGCAATTATTAGAACGTCATGCGTTTGAATATTGTAGTAATGTAGCGCTAATAGAAGATTATAAATTTAATTTAGATGATGATCCTTCATCACCTGATAGATATAAGAAAAATTTAATTGTTGATAGTGTGAATAAAAAATTTAGTGATGAAACAATTAAAGACGCTATAATAGATTATTTTAAAAATAGTGATGATTTATATTACATTTGTGATGATGTTCAAAAAACATTAACAGAAAATTTAAAAAGATTTATGACAGATAAAAAAACAAAGCGTATTAATGTACCTGTTTTCTTATTAACAACATTAATTCCACTTTTAAATTTATTATGTGCAATTGTATTACTATTTATAAGTTCAATGACTTATGAAGTTACTACTAATATTGTATTATTTGGATCAATAATTTTAGCAATAGTGATGTTATGTTATTATGCTAAATTATTAAAAGATGAAGAAGGAATTACAACAACGCAGTATTATTTGCAAAATGGTAAGTTAACCTTTGAGTCTTTAAAATATATTCTACTTTCAACTATAATAGCACATGCAGTAAACTTATTGCTATTTAATCAATTATTTATTGATGGTTTATCGTCTTTAGTTAGCCCTTTAACAATGATTCAAATGATGGTTATTGTTGGAGTGTTTATGTCATTACTATTATTATGTGGTGTATTATTAAACAAACTTTTAGATGTTAAAGTAGAAGTATTGTTAACAGTATTCGCAATACTAATGTTAATATTTAATTTATTTATAAGAACAAATTTCGCTAGCTTCGAAGTATTTGAGTCGATGTCTGTTTTTATTACAGCACTTACAGTGTTTGCACTATGTTATATGATAACAACATATAAAGGTAAAGAAATACTTTATGGTATGTATGTTTTAGTATTTGTACTAGATTATATTTTTTGCTTTGTAACTATTAACAATGTTTATCTAAAATATTCATTATTTAATGATGATAAAATAGTAAATCATAGTTTTGTATTTATTGCATTTGCTATAATAATAATATCAATTCATAGTTCAGGGTTATATATATATAATAAAAATAAAATAAAAGGAACTGATTCTAAATAGAACAGTTCCTTTTATTTGTTTATTAAATATTATTTATTATTTTTTTCTTTTGCTGTATTAGAAATCTCAGTAACTGAAGTAATTAATCCAGCTAAGTTTTGAATCTCTGATGGAATAATAATTTTAGTTGCTTGACCTTCACTAACTTTAGCAAATGTTTCTAAAGATTTTAATGTAAGAACTGTACTATCAGCTTTTGCCTCTTTAATTAATTTAATACCTAAAGCCTCAGCCTCTTTATTAATTCTAATAGATTCAGCATTACCCTCAGCATGCGAAATTAATTCTTGTTTAGCACCTTCAGCAAGACGAATCATTTGTTCTTTCTCACCTTCAGCTCTTAAAATAGCAGATTCTTTTTCACCTTGAGCAAGAAGAATAGCAGATTCTTTCTCACCTTGAGCTCTAAGGATAGATTCACGTTTTTCACGTTCAGCTCTCATTTGTTTCTCCATTGCATCTCTAATATCTTTTGGAGGTACAATATTTTTAACCTCAACGCGATTTACTTTAATACCCCATGGGTCAGTAGCTTCATCTAATGTTGAACGCATTTTAGAGTTGATAATATCTCTACTTGTTAAAGTTTGGTCTAAGTCTAATTCCCCAATAATATTACGAAGAGTAGTAGCACTTAAGTTTTCTAATGCATTAATTGGATTTTCAACTCCATAGCAATATAATTTAGGATCAGTTACAGAATAGAACACAACAGTGTCAATTTGCATTGTAACATTATCTTTAGTAATAACTGGTTGAGGATCAAAGTCCTTAACTTGTTCTTTTAAACTTATTCTAGCACATACTTTATCAATGAATGGTACAGTGAAATGAATTCCTACACCCCAAGTTTTATGATAAGCACCAAGTCTTTCAACTATGTATTTATCTGTTTGTCTAACAACTTTAATTCCACTAATTAATGAAATGATAATTACAAAGAAAATAATTAAAAACGCGATTGCACCAATTGTTGTTGCTGTTGATAATAAAATCATTTTAATTCCCCCTATTTATTTTTTTATAATATTTCTTTAACTATTAATTTAGATCCTTCAATCGCTACTATTTCAACCATAGTATTGACCTCTATAGCAGAAGAATCTGAAGTTATTACATTCCAAGTAACACCAGAGATAACTAACTCTCCGCGTTCATCAACTGTAATAGCTTTAGTTAATTTAAATCTTTGCCCATATAGAGCATCACTATTAGTTTTAATTTCATTTTTCTTTAAATATTTTAAGAATAATGGTCTTGTTGTAAATAGTGTTAAACCTACTATGAATGCGTATATCCATAATTGAGGCCAAAATGATACACCAATAATACTTAATATCATACATATTAAAGCAGCAATACTAAAATATATTGATACTAATTCTGTAGCCATTCCTTCAATTACTAAACATCCTACACATATACATAACCATACAATAATCATAGCATTATTTGTTGGAACTGTAAATAAAAAATTACCCATTAACATACTCCTTATTCAAATCAATTAAAAATGATTTGTTCTGCTCATCAAATGTAGCTATAAATTTTTGGGGACTTTGTTTTAAATCAATACTCCCTATGATTTTTTTTATTTCATTAATAAAAGATATATTACAAACTCTAGCGTAACTACTTCTAATAGTTATTTTATATTGTGATTTTTCTGAGATATCACCACGAGTTGCCACATCTTTAGTTAAAGGTTTAATGTGAATAACCTTTTGATCATAATCTAATCCTAACATAACACTATATGCATTTTCAATTAAATTAACACAAGACTTGTTTAAAGTTATATTATTATCATATATTGTTGTAATTAAAGTTTTTTGATCTTCGTTAAACCAAATAATACCCATTTATATCACCTCACAATATTATTATATTAATTTTTACATAAAATGTCAATAAAAATTATTTTTAATTATTTTTTGTTATTGAAAGTGTTATTTACACGAAAGGTAAAATTATGTTATAATATGTATGGAATTCAAATATCATATAATCGACCTATTATGGCGGTCAAGTTTCTACCTTAGAGCCAAAATCTAAGACTATGATATAAAAATAATAAAATGAATTTTTTTACTATTATTTTTATTCATAGAGAGACTTTTTTAAGTCTTTTTATTTTTTTATATTGAATTCCAATAAAATAATAGGAGGAAGTAAAATGGAACAAACTGGATTTATTGGAAAAATTTTAAAATTTTTCAAAGTAGAAGAACGTGGGTCAACACTTTCTAAAGAAGTGATTGGAGGACTAACAACTTTCTTGGCTATGGCTTATATATTAGGAGTGAATCCTTCAATATTAGCATCAGAGGGTACAGGTATGGATTTTGGTGCTGCATTTACAGCGACAGCTATAGCAGCTATATTTGGTACATTAGTGATGGGTTTATTAGCAAATTTACCTATTGCATTAGCTCCTGGAATGGGTTTAAATGCATTTTTTACATACACTGTAGTATTTGGATTGGGATATTCTTGGCAACAAGCATTAATTGGTGTATTAATTTCAGGTATATTATTCTTTTTATTATCTATTACGGGTGTTAGAAAAAAAGTTATTAATGCTATACCTAAAGATCTTAAATTAGCAGTAGGGGCCGGAATAGGTTTATTTATTGCTTATGTTGGATTGCAAGGTGCTGGTATAATTGTAACATCTGCTACAATATCAGGATTAGGAGATTTAACAAGTCCTGAAGTATTACTTGCAGTTGCTGGATTATTAATAACAGTAGTATTATTTTTAAAGAAAGTACCTGGTGCTATTTTAATTGGTATTATTTCGACGATGGTATTAGGATTAATATTTGGGGCAGTAAAATGGAATGGATTTGTTTCTATGCCAAGTGCACCTCCAATTTTTGAATTATTTGATGGATTTTCAAATGGTGTTTGGGATTTGAAATTTATTGCGGTAGTATTTAGTTTATTGTTTGTTGATTTTTTTGATACAACAGGTACAATTGTTTCAGTAGGTAAACAAGCAGGATTAATGAATGAAGAAGGAGAACTAGTTAATGATAAACAAGCATTATTAGCAGATGCTTCAGCAACTATTGTTGGAGCGTTAGTAGGTACTTCAAGTACAACTGCTTATATTGAATCTTTATCAGGAGTAGAAGCTGGTGCTAAAACAGGTTTAGCTAATGTAGTAACAGCATTATTATTTATGTTAGCATTGTTTTTATCTCCATTGTTTGGGATGGTTGCTGGTTTTTGTACAGCACCAGCATTAATATTTGTTGGGATATTGATGTCAAAGCAATTACAAGAAATAGATTGGCAAGATAATGTTTTTGCAATCACATCTTTTTTAGTAATTATAATGATGCCTTTAACATATTCAATTGCAACAGGACTAGCTATAGGATTTATCTTTTATCCTGTAACTATGATTGCTTCTAAAAGAACAAAAGAAGTTAATCCTGTTATGTATATATTAATGTTATTCTTTATAGCGTATTTTGTTGTAAATACATTAGTATTTTAAATATTTATAAATATTTACTTTACATAAATTATTTATATGATATACTAAATTTAGAATTACCTTTAATTTAGTCCAGAGAGGCTATCAAGGTTATATAACAATTTAATATTTTTCATGTTATATTTAACTTTTTAATCTCGGACTCTTTTATAGACTCCGAGATTTTTTTGGTAATTTAATAAAAAAAGGAGAAAGAAGATATGGAAAAATTAGTTTTAGATGTACATGAAAAACCTAAAAAATTGCAATGGTTGTTACTTAGTTTTCAACATGTATTTGCAATGTTTGGTGCTACAGTATTAGTTCCAATGTTAACAGGGTTAGATATTGGTGTTGCTTTAATTGCATCAGGGTGTGGAACGTTAATTTATATTGCTTGTACTAAAGGGAAAGTACCAGTTTATTTAGGTAGTTCATTTGCGTACATTGCAGCTATTTGTGCTTTTGGTGAAAGTATAGGTACGGCATTTATAGGTTTAATTATAGTTGGACTTATTTATATATCTGTAGCTTTACTAATTAAGTTTGTTGGGAAAGATTGGTTAGAAAAATTATTCCCACCTTTAATTGTTGGTCCGATGATTATGGTAATAGGATTATCATTAGCGGGTACTGCTGTAAGTAGTGCTGGATTTGATGGTAGTGGTACATGGCAAACGATGGTTGTAGCTGTAATAACTTTTTTTACAGTAGTAATTGTTTCATTAAAAGGAAAAGGTATGATGAAGTTGGTACCTTTTTTAATAGGGATAGCAACAGGTTATGTTAGTGCTGTAATATTACATTTTACTACTGGTCAAAACTTAATGGATTTTAGTGCAATAACAAATGCTAATTTCTTTGAATTACCAAAATTCACATTCATAGGAACTTATTCAATAACAGGAAGCGGAATGGTAAGTGCACTATTATTATTTGGTCCATTAGCATTTGTAACTATTTGTGAACATATTGGTGATCACAAAGTGTTAAGTGAAGTAACAGGTAAAGATTTTATTAATGAACCAGGGTTAGATAAAACGTTAATGGGAGACGGATTAGCAACTTTATTCTCTGGAGTAATAGGTGGTCCTGCTAATACAACATATGGTGAAAATACTGGAGTAGTATCGATGACTAAAGTAGCATCAGTATGGGTAATAGGTGGAGCGGCAATAATCGCTATACTACTTGGTTTTTTAGGATATGTACAAGGTTTTATACAAACAATTCCTTCTTCAATAATGGGTGCAATATCAATAATATTATTTGGTATGATTGCAGCAAACGGATTGAAGGTAATTGGTAATTCGAAAGTTAATTTAAATAGTTCAAGAAATATTATAGTTATTGCTTCAATGTTAGTAGTAGGATTAGGCGGAGCTACAATTACACTAAATGCAGCAAATGGAATTTCTGTAAGTGGTATGGCTGTTGCAGTTATAGTAGGAGTTGTGTTAAACTTAATATTACCTAAAGAAAAAGAAGTAGAAATAAAAATAGAAGAATAAAAAATCATCTAATAATAGATGATTTATACAGGAGTGTATTATGAAAATATTATTAGATGATTTAGGATTACAAAGAACATTGAAAAGAATGTCTCATGAAATTATTGAGAAGAATAACATAGATGATATTGTTTTCGTTGGAATAAAAAGAAAAGGTGTTCCTATAGCAAATGAATTATCACAAAATATCAAACAATTTGAAGGTGTTAATATATGTGTTGAAGAAATAGATATAACTGGTTATAGAGATGATAAAAAAGATAACACAAATACTAATAAGTTTAATACATCTATTCAAGATAAGATTGTTATTTTAGTTGATGATGTACTTCAAACAGGGAGAACTGTTAGAAGCGCTATGGATGCATTAGTTGATATTGGAAGACCTAAAAAAATTCAACTAGCAGTATTAGTAGATCGTGGTCATAGAGAATTACCTATAAGAGCTGATTATGTTGGTAAAAACATTCCAACAAGTATTCAAGAAATAGTGGTTGTAGATATTGTTGAAAAAGTTGTAGTAATAAAATAGATAAAAGGAATGTTCTGAATGAACATTCCTTTTATCTTAATTATTAAATTTTGTGTTTTCATTTATTAAATCATCATAATCGCTTTCGATTACATAAGTAACTGTTTTAGATTCTCCGTTAATTTCCTCAGTCCAAGAGAAAGAAGTGATGAAATTTACATCTTCTAAGTCAACTTTAACAAACCAAAACGGTTTTTTATTCCAATCAGTTACAAAGTTGCTAATTGTAATAGTACTTAGATTACTTGGTATATTAATTGAGTTTGATGAACCTTTACCACTAGTGTAATTTACCCAGTTGTATGTTGCATATACTTCGACTCTTAAAGAATCTCCTACTATGTTAGTATCTACTGCAGCTCCTGTATCTAATTTGAATACTATTTTTCCACCATCACCATCACCTAAGTAAGATTGATTTCCATCTTCGTCTATAGCAGTTTGACCGTAGAAAGTTTCGATATAATATTCTTCTATTTTGAATTTAGTATTGTTTATTTCTTCTATTGTAGATGATACATAACTTACACTAGCAAATGGATCTGGTTTATTTGTTTTGTAACTAGTTGTGTAAAATGCTACGATTAAAAATATTGGTGCAACAATTAAAAATGCTGATAACATTATAAGTTTTCTATACTTTAATAATGTATCGTAAATTGATGTTTTATTTTCTTTTTTTGTCATATGGTGAATCTCCTTTATCATACAATATATTTTATTTTAATATATAAACTAAAAAAATACAATATAATTAATGATAATAT
>JAWXUE010000002.1:0-86436 GCA_044432925.1 bacterium
ATTGTTAAACAATCATTAATTTGATTGTTTTTCTTTTTAATGAAAAATGATATAATATTTAATAGGAGAAGTGATATTATGTGTATATTTTGTAAGATAATTAATAATGAAATACCTAGTTATAAAATTTATGAAGATAATAATGTTTTAGCTATATTAGATATAAGTCAAATTACTTATGGACATACTTTAGTAATTCCTAAAAAACATTACGAAAATATCTTTGATATAGAAGAAGTAGATTTATTAAATATTATGAAAGTAGTTAATAATTTATCTAAACAATATAAAGATAAATTAAATATAGAAGGAATTAATATATTTAATAATAGTGGTGAGATCGCTGGACAGGAAGTTAATCATTTTCATTTCCATATAGTACCAAGATATGCAAAAGAAGAACTAACTATAAAACATAGTTCAAATAAATATAACTTAGAAGAAGTATATAATAAATTAAAATAAAGGAGGATATAGTTATGACAGTTTATGAAGATCAAATTTTAACATTACCAGATTTTTCTATAGTATTTATTTCAGAGACTGTTTTAGCTGTAACTCAACATCCTGATAAATTAATTGAAACTGAAAAATTAGCTAAAGTTAATTTTAATAAAATAGTTAAAAAAGGTAAATCTACAATGGGTGTACCAGCATTAAATATATTAGTTAAAGGTGATATTGTTTATTTATACATATTAGAAAAAAGATATTTAATTTCCACTCTATTTGAAGAAGCTAAAAACTTCGATAATATTAATTTATTAGATACATCAAAATATCTAATGTATAAAAAGAATGAACATTTCTTTGTTGCATTAAGAAGAGATGATTTTACATATATAAATCCTAAAAACATTGTACCTAGAAGTTTTTTAGGTCCTATATTTTATTTTAAAAATATGAATGAAATGCAATATAACGATTCTCTAAAATCTTTTTCTAGATATAATGTACCTACTTATGCATCTATTTTAGATAACAAAATTGATATAGATGAAAAACTAATATCAGAAAACTTTGTTGTATTTAAAAATGATTTTAATCAGCAAAATAATTTTTATTTTACTGATGATCCTACTATTAATATTCAAGTAAATAGTAGAAAGCCAATTATTACTTATGGGTTTAGTAGAAATAATTCTAAAAATTATTTTGATGTAAATATTTCAAATACATTTGAGAATTTAAAAAATTATATTAAAGCTGATTTAAATTATAATAAAAATTATTTTAATCATGAAGATGCTACTGATAGAGATGCTCAATTAGTATTAAGAAGTATTCAATTAAGTTTATTCTTACCAATATTATTTGTTGATTTTTCATATTTAAAATCTATTCCGTTTGATGAGGGAAATATATTATTTAAAACATTTATTAAATATTTAAAATTAAGACAAAGATTTATACCATTTTTATATAGTTCTTTTAAAAACACTAGATATAATAATGTTGATTCTTATATTCAAAACTTTAATCAAATTACAGTTAATAAACAATTGTTAATAATACCTATTCATACTGAAATTGATCCTTATACTAATCAAACTCCTTTATCAATATTATTTGATGATGTTTGTTATGATTTTATAAGTGGTGAAAGATATGAAAAAGAAAGAATATATGAATTATATGCAATAGATGAAATGCCTATCTTTGCCCTACCTGGTTCTATCATTCCATTATTTTTAGATAATGTATCTGCTAGAAATAAATTACCTTTAGAATATGAAATTAAAATATATCCAGGAGCAAATAAAGAATACACATTATATTATGATGAATATATTGAAAATAATGTAATTAAACAATCTATTACAACATTCGATTTAAAATATAAAAATAATAATTTACTATTAAAAATTAAAACTAATGCTTTAGAATCAGTACTACCAACAGTATTACATCTTAATTTTATTAATATTAAAAAAGATAGTAGTGTTAGAGTAAATGGTACAAAATATAATCTTAATTATAAAACAGAAGATAAAATATTAACATTAGACATTTTTGAAATAAATAATAATATTGAAATAGAAATAATAAATAGATATGGATTAGAAATTTCTAGAAAACAAGAATTTTTAGAAAAAAAATTATATCATTTCTTTAATACATCATCTTGTACTAATAAAGAAAAAATAATTTATAAATATAAAGTTAAACCGTTCTTACATGAACCTGTTGACTCTTTAATGAGTAGAATAAATAAACATACAAAGTTTATACCAGCAAAACAACGAAAAAACATACAAAAAATAATAGAAATGTATAAAAAAGATTGAAAAAATTGAAAAAACATGATAAAATTGCATGTGAAAGAAGAGGAATTAAATATGAATATTAAAGTACCAGTTGGTGTTAGTGCACGTCACGCACATTTATCAAAAGAAGATTTAGAAGTATTATTTGGAGAAGGTTATGAATTAACACATTTCAAAGATTTAAGTCAACCAGGACAATTTGCTTGTGAAGAGAAAATTGATGTTGTTAGTTTAGATCCAAAAGGAAAAACTATTAGTGGTGTTAGAATTTTAGGACCATTAAGAAGTAGTACTCAAATTGAATTAGTAAGAAGCGATGCAATTAAAAATAAATTTGTAGCTCCAGTTAGATCAAGTGGAGATATTAAAGATAGTGGATCTGCTAAATTAGTAGGACCTAAAGGTGAAATTATTATTAATGAAGGTGTTATTGTTGCTGATAGACACATTCATATGTCAACAAAAGAAGCAGCTGAATTTGGTATTGTTGATAGACAAATAGTATCTTTAAAAGTTGAAGGTGCTAAAGGTGGTATATTAGGAAATGTTTTATGTAGAGTTAATGATAACTTTGCATTAGATTGCCATATTGATACTGATGATGCTTGTGCATTTGAAGTAAAACAAAATGATTTATTAGAAGTATTAATTTAAAGCCTTAAGTGGCTTTTTATTTTTGGAGGAATATATTATGTTTAAAAAATTAATAAAAGATAAAGTATTTAGAGATTCTATTTACGGAAATATAAAAGTAGAACATGAATTAATATTAGAATTAATTGATTCAGAAGAAGTTCAAAGATTAAGAAGGATAAGACAACTATCAGGAGTGTCATTAGTATTTCATACTGCTGAACACTCAAGATTCCCTCATGCATTAGGTACATATGAGCTTGCTAGAAGAGTATTAGTAAATAATACTAGTATTAGAAATGCTTTATCTGAGTATGAACAAATGGTTTTATTAACTTCAGCATTATTACATGATATAGGACATGGTCCTTTTTCTCATGCATTTGAAAATATCTTTGATATACCTCATGAAACAATGACAATAAAATTAATTAATTCAGAAATAACAGATGTAAACAAAATACTTAAAAAACATAATTCTAAATTAATAAAAGATATTTCTGATGTATTATCATACAAACATAAAAATCATATTATCTCTTCATTAATATCTAGTCAAATAGATGTTGATAGAATGGATTACTTATCAAGAGACTCTTATGCAACTGGTGCTAAATATGGTTCAATTGATTTTGAAAGATTAATTAATATTATGGAAGTTAAAGATAATAAATTAGTTTTTAAAGCTAGAGGTTCTTATACATTAGAAAGTTATTTAATGAGTAGATACCATATGTACTGGCAAGTATATTACCATCCAACATCAAGAGCTTATGAAATAATATTAGAATCAATTTATAGAAGAATATTAGATTTAGAAAAACAAGGTTATAAATTAGAAGCAGATATAGAAATACTTTCTAAAACATTAAACGATCATGATATAGCATCATACGTTGAAATAGATGATGTTTATATTAATGGAGTAATTAAATATCTTACTAAATCTAAAGATAAAATATTAAGTGATTTATGTAAAAGATTTTTAAATAGAAAACTATTTAAATATATTTTAGTAGAAGATCATGAAAAAGAAATTAAAAAAATAAATAACAAATATTTAAAAGATGAAACATTAAAAAGATATTATTACAAAGAAGACACAGTTAAACAATCAGCTTATATTACAGTAGTAAAAAGTGATATAAATGAAATTAAGATATTACTAGAAAATGGCGAAATAACAACACTTTCTAATTATTCTAATGTTGTTAAAGGGTTAATTGAAAGTAGTCAAAAAACTGAAACAACAATATTCTATGGAACAGATAATGAAATATAATGAAGTAATAGTTGTTGAAGGGAAAAACGATCAAGAAAGAATTGCTAGACTATTTAAAGATGTATTAATTATTACTACTAATGGTAGTGAAATAAATAAAGACACTATAAATACTTTAGTAACATTATCTAAAACTAATGATATAATATTATTTTTAGATCCTGATTTCCCTGGAGAAAGAATAAGAAAAACAATAGAAAATTATATACCAAATTGTAAACATGCATTTATAAAAAAACATGAAGCTATCTCAAACAACAAAAAGAAAGTTGGAATAGAACATGCAACAGATGAAGTATTAAAAGATGCATTAAACAATTTATTAACAAAATCAAATCAAAGTAATAATATAACAATAAGTAATTTAATAACATTAGGACTTGCTGGAGATAAAGAAAGTACTATCTTAAGAAATAAAATATCTAATCATTTAAATATAGGATGTCCTAATGCTAAATCATTTTTAAAAAGAATAAATTTCTTAGGATTAACAATAGAAGATTTAAAACAATTAATATCAAAATAGAAGTAACTATTAAATTATATGATTTATAAGAAAGGATAAATACTATGAAAAGAATTGGTACAATAAGTAAAACAAATGAAATAGTAAAAAATAATGAATTCTTTTTAAAAAAGAAATTCGGACAAAACTTTCTAATAGATCAAAATATATTAGAAGGAATAGTTAATGCTAGTGAAATAAATAAAAATATAGGTGTAATAGAAATAGGACCTGGTATAGGAGCACTAACAGAACATTTATGTCATAACGCTAAAAAAGTATTAGCATATGAAATAGATGATAGTTTAATACCAATATTAAAAGATAACTTAGATGAATATGATAATATAACAGTATTAAATAAAGATTTCTTAAAAGCTAATGTAGTTGAAGATATTAACAATTATTTAAATGATTGTGATGATGTTTATTTAGTAGCAAATCTTCCTTATTATATAACTACACCAATTATTATGCATTTATTAGAAAATGTACCTGAAGTAACTAAATACACAATGATGATGCAATTAGAAGTTGCTGATAGAATAGTATCAAATAAAGGTAAAAAAGATTACAATAATTTATCAATAGTAATCCAATACCAAGCTAATGTTAAAAAAGCATTATATGTAAGTAGAAATGTATTTATGCCTAAACCAAATGTAGATAGTGCTGTTGTTGTATTTGATATATTAAAAGAACCAATAACAAAAGCAAACAATGAACAATTCTTTTATAACTTTGTTAGAAAATCATTTCATAACAGAAGAAAAACATTTGTAAATAATATTAACTTTGCATATAACTTAAGCAAACCAGAAATAGAAGAAGTATTATTAGAAAATAATATTAATCCTCAAATAAGAAGTGAAGCATTAAGTATAGAAGAATTCGTTAATTTATCAAACAAGTTTGAAACATTAATAAAAAAGTAACAAAATAGATAAAAACCTATATTATAATAATAGGTGATTAAAATTAAAATAAATGATTACGTAGTAAGAATATCTTATAATAAAGATATAGTATTTAAAATATTAAGTATAACAAATGAAGAAGTATTACTACAAGGAGTATACACAAGATTACATGCTACAGCTAATATCGATGATTTAGAAATAGCAAATAACGAAGAAATACAAAGACACAAACAAAAACATGAATCAAAAATAAAATCAATAATAAACACAAATAAAAAAAGATCATATCATATGACAGGAAAAATATTACATATAGATGGTGATCCCATATATTTAGAACAATGTCTATCATTATATAAAGAATTAAAAATACCTGCTTACGGAGTATATCTAAAAGAATCTGAATTCAAAAATAATATATTAGATTTAATATATCAAGTAGATCCTGATATAGTAGTCTTAACAGGACATGATTCATATAATAGAAATGGAATAAAAGATTTAAACAATTATCTCACAACATCATATTTTATAAATGCTGTAAAAGAAATAAGAAGACATTACTCAAAAGATCATATCTTTGTATTTGCTGGGGGATGTCAATCAAATTTCGAAGCACTACTTGCAGCTGGATGCAATTATGCATCAAGTCCTAAAAGAATAAATATAGATGTATATGACCCTGCTATAGTTGCTATAAAGGCTGCTATAACGCCGTTTAATCAAATATTAAATTTAACAGATTTATCTAAAACAATATCATTAGATAAAAGTTTATTAAGTGGAATAGAATCTTATGGAAAAATGAGGTTATTAGTATGATAAAAGAAAAAGCTTATGCTAAAATCAATTTAACATTAAATATATTAAATAAAAGAAATGATGGGTATCATAACTTAAAATCAGTTATGATACCTATAAGTCTTTACGATGAATTAGTATTTGAGGCAAATAATACTTATATAATTAATAGTGAAATAGAAGATAATATAATAACAAAAGTATTTAATATAATGAAAAATAAATATAATATATCTAATGTTAAAATAACTTTAGAAAAAAATATACCAACTCAAGCTGGACTAGCTGGAGGTTCTGCTGATGCTACAGCAACAATTAGAGGATTAAATAAATTATTTAATTTAAATTTATCTATACAAGAACAAGAAGAAATTGCTAATATGGTAGGTAGTGATACATTATTTACATTACATAATAAACCAGCTATTATTTCATCAAGAGGAGACGAAATAGAATTTATTAATCATAATTATAAATTTAATATATTATTAATTAAACCTAATATAGGAATAAGTACTAAAGAAGCATTCGCTAATATAAAAGAATATAACCTAAAACATAATGATGAAATTATAAATGAAACAAATACAAATAAAATAAATGAATTATGTTATAACTCATTTTTAGATTCATTATTAGAAAATAAACAATTTAAATCATTTTATGATGATGTAAATCAACACCATAAACCACATCTAACAGGAAGTGGATCAACATTATATATTATTAATGATGATATAAACTATTTAAAAGAAATACAAAATAAATTAAATAACTATTATACACAAATAGTAAATATAAAATAAGAAAGGAGTAGATTTAATTGAAAAAGATAACAGAAGTAGATAAGTATATGACAATAAAAGAATCTATTAATACAAGTTTTAAAGAAATAAATGTATTAACTTCAAATGAATTAAAACGTTTAGGTATGCCGTTTATTGAAATTAATAAAAGTTTTAATAGACGACATAAAGAATATAATATATCTGAGGCTGCTGATTATTTATCTACTAATACTGCTGGTATGAGTATTACTTTTAAAACTAATTCTAAAAAATTAACATTAAAAGGAAAAGTAAATAATAAAGCTTCAATGTGGCATATGGCTCCAACAGGAGAAAATGGATTTGATTTATATATTAAAATGGATAAGTATAGATTATTAAATGCATTAAGAAAAGATAAAGATACATTAGAATTTAATTCTGATTTTTATGAATTTAAAAATAAAGAAGAAAGAACATTTATAATAAACTTCCCTTTATATTGTGGAGTATCTGAATTATTTTTATTAATAGATGAAGATTCAACAATTAAAGTTAATAATGAATTTGATAATAAAAAATGGTGTATATATGGTACATCAATAACACAAGGTGGATGTGTATCTAGACCCGGTATGTGTTATACAAATATATTATCTAGACATTATAAAAAAGAAGTAATAAACTTAGGTTTCTCTGGAAGTGGATTAGGAGAACTTAGTGTTGCTAAAATGATAAATGAAATAAATGATTTAGAAATGGTAATAATAGATTTTGATGCTAATGCTTGTGATGATGGTTACATCTTCACAAACTTAGAACCATTTATAGAAGAATTAAAAAGTAAAAATAAAGATATTAAAGTAGTAATAATATCTAGAGTACAATTTATAGAAAAATTTTATAATGAAAAAATGAAATTAAACTATGAAAAATGTTTAGATTTTGAAATAGAATTAACTAATAAATTAAATAAAAAATATGGAAATGTATATTTTATTGATGGATTAAATTTATTAGATGATGATTATGATGAGTATACAGTAGATTCAATACATTTAACAGATCTAGGAAACTATATATTCACTAAAAATTTAATACCTTACTTAAATAAAATAATAAAATAAAACAAATCCTTTTCTTTAATAAACTTATAAAAAAAATATTATAAAAACTTGCAAGTAAATCTTACATATAAGTTGTAAAATTATGTAGAATAGTGTTATAATAAAGATGAAATAAGAAAAATAAAAGAAAAGGAGATTTAAAATGTTAAATTTTTTTAATTTAATGACTGCAGTATTAACTACTGTAGATACTGAGGTAGCTGATACTTCAGTATGGGAAAATGTAGTTGAAGCATTAACTTCAACTAGTTTATGGAACGCAATTGCGAAGAGTATCATTATCATCTTATTAGGATTCTTCCTAACTAAGAAAGGTATTTTTTCTAAGGATACTCCAAAAGTACTAACTAAAATAGTATTAGTTGCTGCATTACCGTGCTTAGCTTTTACAGGGTTTATGAGTGATATAACTCAAGCTAACTTTATATCTGCTATATTTGCTTTCGTATGGGGATTTATAATATATACAATTTTCATATTCTTAGCACAATTAATTTTCAGAAAAGTTAAAGGTGAAAGAAAAACAGTATTAATAGTATTATTTGTATTAGGATCAACTACATTCTTTGGTCAACCACTAATTAGTGCTGTATTCAAATCAGCAATATTAGAATCTAATATGTTTAATATTTCATATAGAGTATTCTTATATTCATATGCATTTATTGTTATCTCAGGAATCAACAAAGCAACTAAAACAGAAGAAGTTACTGATGAAAATGGTGTAACTACAACTGTTGAAGTACCATGTAGTGTTGATGTTAAAGATGTATTAAAGAAAATATTCTTAAATCCTATCATTATTGCTACATTAGCCGGATTCATTTTATGGAGTTTACAATTACCATTTGAAAATGTTGATTGGGTTAAAATAACTATTGATGGAAAAACTGGAGCATTCTGGAGATTAGATGTATTATGTTCACCAATTAATAGTACATTAGTATTATTAGGTTCATTAGCTAGTCCATTAGTATGGTTAGCAATAGGTGGTACGTTATCAACAATTTCTTTTAAAGAAGCTGCTAAAGATAAAACTGCTTGGATTTATTCAATTTTAAAAATATTCTTAGCACCTACAGTAAACTTAGTTTTATTATTATTAGTTAACTTAGTATACGATGTAAACTTTACATTAATTGCTGCAACAACATTAATGTGGGCTACGCCTCCAGCAACTGTTGCTGTATCATACTGTATTAATTATGATAAAGAAGCTCTATTAGCATCTAACTGTTCATTCTTAGGAACATTTGTTGCTGTAATAGGTATTCCTATTTGGATCGTAATATTAACTGTATTACAATCTGCTGGAATCTTTGCATAAGGAGATATAGATGAAAAAAGAAATGATATGTTTTGGTGTAAGAGATTACGAAGTACCTTTTTTCAATGAATTAGGTGCTAAATACGGATATAATCTTAAGTTAGAAGCTCCATTTTTAACAAATGATAACTTCGAATTAGCATTAAATAATGAAATAGTAATGGTAAGAGGTAACTGTTTTTTAAATGCCGATAGTATTACTAAATTACATTCTAGTGGATTAAAATATTTATTAACTAGAACAGTTGGTTATAACCACATTGATATTGAAGCTTGTAAAAAATTAGGAATAGAGGTAGCATATGTACCTGGTTATTCCCCAAATGCAATTGCTGAATTAGGATTATCATTAGCAATGATGTTACTACGTAATACTGCTTATACAGTTAATCTAACAAGACAAAATGATTTTAGAGTAACATCTCAAATGTTCTCAAGAGAAATTAGAAATTGTACTGTTGGTGTTATCGGTTGTGGTAAAATTGGTTTAACTTCAGCAACTTTATATAAAGGTTTAGGAGCTAAAGTAATTGCAAATGATATATATCAAAGCGAAGAAGCTAAAAAGGTTGTAACGTTTGTTGGATTAGAAGAATTAATTAAAACTTCTGATATCATAACTTTACATATGCCTCATATTAAAGGTGTTAATGATCACTTAATTAATTCTGAATTAATCGCTCAGATGAAAGATAATGCAATATTAATTAATACTGCTCGTGGTGAATTAGTTGATTTAGATGCTGTAGTAACAGCTTTAGAAAACAACAAATTATATGGTGCAGGTATTGATGTTATTGAAAATGAAAAAGAAGTTTTCTTTCAAAAGTTTGATGGGAAAATTGGAAATGATTTATTCGATAGAGCGTCAGCTTTATTCCCAAAATTATTATTCACTCCACATGTTGGAGCATCAACAGATGAAGCATTAACTAATATGATTGAAATTTCATTACAAAACATGGAAGAGTATATAAATACAAATACTTGTAAAAACTCTTTAACTAAATAAAATAAAAAGATGTCTATAGAATATTCTATAAACATCTTTTTTTATTATCCAAAAATACCTGATGATTGTAGTACTGTAATTAATACTACATAAAAAGGAATACATGCAACAGCTACTACTGTACTTATAAAAGAACAATTTGAAGCAAACAATGCTTCCTTATCATAATTAATACAAAACGATACTATTGTTGTTGCTGGTGGTGTAGCCCACATAAGTGTTGTAGCAATAACTATGTTAATATCTACAGTTATAAATAGATTAATAATAAACAATAATAATAAGTTTATTATTGGTGCTCCTATAACTTTAATGAATGAATAAATCCATACACTTTTATCACTAGCAGCTTCTTTAAAAGATACACTTGCTAATGTACCACCTATTGCTAACCATACTAATGGACTAGATAATGAACCTAATAATGATAATGTACTATTAATTGGTGGACATAATATATCTAATCTCCAAAATACTCCAGTTTTTCCATCAACAGTTACTTTAACCCAATCCACATTCTCACAAACTAACTGCATACTCCATAAGAAGAACCCTAAGAATGTTGCTATAACAATAGGATTTAAAAAAATTGTTTTACAAACATCTTTAACATTAATTTGTTTTCTTTCAACTATTTCACTTGAATCTACTTTAGGTTTCGAGATTAATAAGAATCCATATGAATATAAAAATACTCTATATGCTATATTAAACATATTTGAATGTAGATATGCTCCTGGAAAAATTGCTTGAATTAATGGTTGAGCAAAGAAAGTTGTTGAACCAAAAATAAATAGCATTTCACATACCATTCTTTTTTCTTTACTAAATTTAATAAATAACAATTTAGATAAGAAAATGAAAATTGTATAAATTATAAATCCCCATACGAAAGCAAATATAGCAGATAAAAATTCAGCTTGAGTAATGTCCGCCATAAACCCTGTGAAAGCTAAACAAGGTAATGCAGCAACTAAAACAACCTTAGTTAAAACTCTAGGAGTATCTTTAGTAAATATACCTTTTTTAGTTAGGAAGAATCCTAATAAAATTATAATAATACTTTTACTAACAGCACTCCATAATCCAACAGACAATAATGAATCTATAACATTATCCCAAACGCCTTGATTTGATAAAATATTTAACATTGTTTTCTCCTTTTATTTTATTCAATAAAATTATAACATTTTATGACAATTAATACCAATAATAATTTATTTGTTTTATAAAATACTAACTATATAAAAATATTTGAATTTTTATCGATTTTTTGCATTATAATAACGATTTCACAAGTTAATCATTTGATAAAAAGTGTTTTTTATATTATAATTTAAGTAACAATATAGGAGGATTTACCAATGCCAGTAATTTTAGACAAAAAGATTAAATTATTTACACTAAGTGCTAATCCAGAGTTAGCTAAAGAAATATCGGAATCATTAGGAGTAGAATTAGGTAATTGTAACGTAAAAAGATTTGCTGATGGAGAAGTTAATGTTTCTATAAATGAAACAGTACGTGGGCATCATGTATTTGTTGTACAACCAACAAGTGCTCCTGTAAACGAACATTTAATGGAAATGTTAATATTATGTGATGCATTAAAAAGAGCATCAGCTCTAACAATCAATTTAATTATTCCTTATTACGGATATTCAAGACAAGATCGCAAATCAAGAAGTAGAGAACCTATTAGTGCTAAACTAGTTGCTGATTTAATTCAAGCAAGTGGAGCAACAAGAGTAATAGCAATGGATTTACATGCTGCTCAAATTCAAGGATTCTTTAATATCCCTATTGATAACTTCTTAGGATTACCAATATTAGTAAATTATTTATTAGATTTAAAATTAGAAAATGTATGTGTAGTATCACCAGATCACGGTGGAGCTGTAAGAGCTCGTGAATTTGCTAAAGTATTAGATGCATCAATTGCAATCGTTGATAAAAGAAGACCTGAAGCTAATAAAGCTGAGGTAATGAATATTATCGGAGACGTTAAAGGAAAAACTTGTATCTTAGTTGATGATATGGTTGATACAGCTGGTACATTAACAGCTGGAGCTGATGCTTTATTAAAAATGGGTGCTACAGCTGTTTATGCAGCTTGCACACATGGTTTATTAAGTGGACCCGCTATAGAAAGAATTAATAACTCTTGTATTAAAGAAATGATTATAACAAATACTGTTAAATTAGATGATAATAAAAAAAGCCCTAAAATTGTTCAACTATCAGTTGGTGAATTATTAGGACATGGTATATTAAAAATATTATCTGATGAACCTTTAAGTGGATTATTCACTTATACATACGATAAAGAAAAAAGAAACGAATTATAGAATTGGCTTATATAAGCCTTTTTTATATTTATGGAGGTATTTATGAAATTAATTATTGGACTAGGTAATCCTGGAAAAAAATATGAAAAAACAAGACATAATGTTGGATTTTTAGCTTTAGATAATTATATAAAAAAATATAATTCTTCTTATAAAGTTGAAAGTAACTTTAATGCTGTATCTTGTAAATTAAATAATGCTATTTTTATAAAACCTCAAACATTTATGAATTTAAGTGGAGAGTCTGTCATAAAATATATTAACTATTATAAAATAGATGTAAGTGATATATTAGTAATATATGATGATATAGCAATACCATTTAATAATATAAGAATAAGAGAAACTGGTTCTGCTGGTGGTCATAACGGAATTAAAAATATAATACAACATACTAAAACTCAAGATTTTAAAAGAGTTAGAATAGGTGTAGATAATAATACTAAAGTAGATATGAAAGATTACGTATTAGGAGATTTTTCTAAACAAGAACAAATTGATTTAGAAGATATCTTTAATGATACAAATAATTTAATAGATGATTTTATTAAAGATGAAAGATTTGATTTAATAATGAATCGATATAACAGAAAGGGATAATTATGATAAATTACCTTAAAGAAAATTCCTATTTTAAATATCTATATGATAAAAATAGAATTTCGAAATCCAACGACAACTTCAATACTTACTTAATTGTTTCTGATTATTTAAATAATAATAGAAACATTTTTGTCGTTACCCCAAGTTTATTTTTAGCACAAAAGTATTACGATAATTTATTAAACATAATTGATCCTGAGAATGTATTATTTTTCCCTTGTGATGATATAGTAGCAACAAGTTTTATGATATCATCAAATGATTTCAAATTCGAAAGAATAAATACAATAAAAGAATTAACAAAAGATAATCCAAAAATAATAGTAACTAACTTTGCTGGAATAACAAAATATAATATACCTCTAAGTACATGGAAACAAAATATACTAACAATAAGAAAAGAAGAAATAGATAGAGAAAATTTTATAAATAACCTTGTAACAATAGGATATAAGAAGACTTATACAGTATATAAAACAGGGGAGTTTGCTGTAAGAGGAAGTATAATAGATATCTTTCCATTAAATTATCAAAACCCAATAAGATTAGATTTCTTTGGTGATGAAATAGATGATATAAAAGAATTTGATATTACTACACAATTATCAATAAATAAATTAGATACAGTTGAAATAATACCAGTAACAGAATTCTTTTATACTAATGAACAATTAAAAGAAATAACAATTGAAGATGATAACGATAGTATGAATATAGCGTTAAGAGAAAAAATAGATTCATTAACACACTATATTCCTAAATTTTATAAACCAACTTCAATCATAAATATGATAGAAGCTAAAACATATATATTAGATATAGATAAAATGAATGCTATATATCAAAAAAGTTTAAATGATTTAAGTGAATACTTAAATCAAGAACTAACACATAAATACTTTTTTAATATAAAAGAATTAGTAAATGACAATATGTTTTATATTGATGGAGTAGTATCTCATGAAAATCAAGAAATAGTAAGTACCAAAGAAATAGATTATTACAATGGTAACTTTAGAATATTATTAAAAGACATAAAAAATTTAGTAGGAGTAAAACATATATTCATTTCTATTAATGACAACGACAGAATAAAAAGAATAAAAGAATTACTATTAGATAATAGTATAAACTACCAAACAATAACTAGTGATAGCACACCAAGAGTAGATTGTATAAATTTAATAACAGGTTATGTATTACCATTAGATTCAAATTCATTAAATGTACTAATATTAAATGAAACAGCTCTATACACAACAACAATAGAAAAGAAAAGAATAAAATACAAATCTATCTTCTCTAATTCCACAAAAATATCAAAACATGATGAATTAAAAATAAATGATTACATTGTACATTATGATTATGGTATAGGACAATACATCGGAATTAAAGTAATGGAAATGAATGGAAAATTTAGAGATTATTTACAATTAAAATACTTTGATACAGATGTATTATACATACCAATAGAAAAAATAGACAAAGTACAAAAATATAATGTAATAGATGGAAGAGAACCAGCATTAACAAAATTAGGTTCAAGTGCTTGGACAAGAACTAAAAAAAGAGTATTAGAAAAAGTAAAAGAAACATCAGAAAAATTAATAAAACTATATGCACAAAGAAGCAAAACAATAGGATATCAATATTCAAAAGATGATGAATTACAAATAGAGTTTGAAAACACATTTGGATATGATTTAACAGAAGATCAATACAAAGCTATAGTTGCTGTAAAAGAAGATATGGAATCAACAAAACCAATGGATAGACTAATATGTGGCGATGTTGGATTTGGAAAAACAGAAGTAGCACTAAGAGCTGCATTCAAAGCAATCATGGATAAAAAACAAGTTGCTTACCTTGCCCCAACAACATTACTTACAAGACAACACTACTATACATTTAAAACAAGAATGTCTACCTTCGGAATAAACGTAGAATTATTAAATAGATTTGTTAGTCCGAAGAGAGTAAAAGAAATACTATTACAATTAGAAGATGGAAGTATAGATTGTGTAATAGGAACACATAGACTATTATCACATGATATAAAATTTAAAGATTTAGGATTACTAATAACAGATGAAGAACAAAGATTTGGTGTAACACATAAAGAAAGAATAAAAGAAATGAAACTAAATATAGATTCATTAACACTTACAGCTACACCAATACCTAGAACATTACAAATGTCTATAATGGGAATAAAAGATTTATCAACAATAGAAACACCACCTAAAAATAGATACCCAGTACAAACATATGTAACACCTAGAAATGATGCAATAATAAAAGAAGCTATTGAAAGAGAATTAATAAGAGGTGGCCAAGTATTTTATATGTATAACTTCAAAGACGATATCATTGATATTGCTGCACATATAAATAAACTTGTACCAGAAGCTAAAATAGTAACTGCTCATGGTTCAATGTCTAAAAATGATTTAGAAGATACAATAACAGATTTCATTGATAAAAAATATGATGTATTAGTATGTACAACAATAATAGAAACAGGAATAGATATACCTGATACAAATACATTATTAATACATGATTCAGATAGATTAGGATTATCTCAGTTATACCAATTAAGAGGAAGAGTAGGAAGAAGCGATAAAATCGCTTATGCCTACTTAATGTATGATCCTAAAAAAATACTAAGTGAAAATTCCACAAAAAGATTAGAATCAATACAAGAGTTCACAGAATTAGGAAGTGGATATCAAATAGCAATGCAAGACTTAGCAATAAGAGGAGCTGGAGATGTATTAGGTGAAGAGCAATCTGGATTTATGGATAATATAGGAATAGAGTTATATCTAAAAATACTAAACGATTCATTAAAAGAATTAAGAAATCCAACACCAGTAGAAGAAAAACCAACTTATTCACAAGTATATTCAAATAGAACAATAAATCCTGAATATATAAATAACGAAGATGCTAAATTAGAAATACATAATAAAATAAGAACACTAACATCAATAAACAATCTAACAAAATTACAATTAGAATTAGAAGATAGATTTGGAAAATTTGATAACGAATTATTATTATATATGTATGAAAAGTTATTCTTTAATTTATGTAGCAATATAAATATTGAAACAATAACAGATACATCAAGAGATAAACGATTAACAATAAATGAAATAACTTCATCTAAAATTAATCCAGAAGAATTATATAAAATAGTATATGATAACTTTAAAAATATAAATATATCATATTCAATAAATAAATTTATAATACAAATAGATTTAGGACCAAACAAAGACAATTCTTGGTTATTTGATACTTGTAAATTATTAGATAAAATAAATAAGGAACTTTCATAATTGAGAGTTCCTATTTTTTGTATAAAAAGATATAATTTTTCTTATAATTACATTAAATTATCTCCTCATGTAAGTATTTTTGTAAATTTTTTGTAAATAGATAATATACTATATTTTTTTGTAAATGATTAGTTGATTAACTTGTCGAATGATGTTATACTTTTTTTATAAAAGGCTATAAATAAAAAATACCTACTTATGTAGGTATCTTAATTCCGAACATCGGAGCTTCTTACGAAGCGTTTAGAATAAATTTTTATTTAAACTTGTAGTGTAATTTTATATGTTTTTTAAAACATAGATATATTAACACGGAAAAAGGAGAATGTCAACATGAGTAAACAAAAATATTTTATTGGATTAGATCCTGGAAGTGCATCAGTAGGTTATGCAGTAACTGATGAAAACTATAATTTAATTAAAACCAAAGGAAAACATTTTTGGGGAATTAGGTTGTTTGAAGCTGGAGAAACGGCACAACAAAGAAGAGTGGATCGTGGTTCTAGAAATAATTTAGAAAGAAAAAAACAACGTATAATACTTCTGCAAGAAATATTTAATGAAGAAGTTAATTCTATTGATAATGGATTCTTTTTACGTTTAAAAGAATCTATGTATCATAAAGAAGATAAAAGCACTAATCAAAAATATTCATTATTTAATGATGGAAATTATAGTGATATTGATTATTATCATGATTTTAAAACAATTTACCATTTAAAAGAACAACTAATTAAAGGTGATATAAAAGATCCAAGATTACTATACTTAGCATTATCTCATTCTCTAAAGCATAGAGGACATTTCATTTTCCAAGATGAATCTATATCTAAAGAAGGTAATTTAAACGACTTAATAACATCACTTAATACTTATATTTTAGAAAATGAGTTTTGTTTAAAAGAAGGTATCAATGATAATTTTGATTGTGATGTCTTATCATTAGAAAAGATCTTAAAAAATAAAAGGTTATCTATGTCTTCTAAAGAAAAAGAAATAAAAACTTTATTTGATAATAAAAATTCTAAAAGAGATTTATTAATTAAAATGATGGTTGGTGGAAAAGTAGATATCGTTAAACTTTTCGATATTGAAACTGATAAAATAAAATCGTTTGGTTTTAAAGCAAACTTTGATGAAACTTATACTGATTTAGAAGATGTACTTGGGGATTATATTGAATTAGTAGATATTATTAAAGCAATATATGATTGGGTAAGGTTAGCTGATATAATAGGTCACAATGATTATATATGTCAAGCTAAAGTTGATTCATATCGTAAACACCATGAAGATATTAAATTATTAAAGGAATTTATTAAGAAGTATTGTCCTGAGAAATATAAAACAATATTTAGCTTAAATATAAAAGGAGAACATAATTATGTTTCTTATATTTACTTAAATAAAGTAAACAACAAGAAACAAGTTATTGATAAAAAGTGTTCTCAGGAAGACTTTTGTAAATATGTTTTAAAATTAATAGAAAAGTATAAAGAAAATGTTGAAGAAAAATATTTAGAATTATATACAAGATTAGAACTTATCGATTTTGCTCCAAAACAACTTGTAAATAGCAATTGCGTTGTACCATATCAAATCACTTTAACTGAAATGAAAGCTATATTAAATAATTGTGAGAAGAACTTCCCTTTTTTAAATAGTATAGATAAAGATGGATATAAAACAAAAGATAAAATACTTTCATTATTAACTTTTAGAGTACCTTATTATGTAGGACATATTAATAACTATCATAGTAATTCTTGGATAGTTAAGGCAAAACAAGAAAAAGTTAGACCATGGAATTATAAAGAAGTTATTGATATTGAAAAAAGTGCTGAAAACTTTATCAGACGAATGACTAATAAATGTACTTACTTGAAAGAAGAAGATGTAATTCCAAAAGACTCCTTATTATACTCAAAATTTATGGTATTAAATGAAATTAATAATATTAAAGTAAATGGTATTGATATATCTATTGATATGAAAAAAGAAATTTATAACAACTTATTTTGTAAACAAAAGAAAGTTACTCCGAATCAAATAAAATCATTAATTAAATCTACTAATAGTTATACAAAAGAAATTACTATAACAGGAATTGATATTACAATCAAATCTTCTCTTAAATCATATATTGAATTAAATCAAATCATACCAAATGTTGAAGATAATGTTAAAGAAAGTATTATTAATAAAATAGTGTTATTTTCCGCAGATAAAAAATTGTTAAAAAGTATTTTATCAAATGAGTTTGATTTTAAAGAAGAAGTTATTAACAAACTTTCTAAATTAAATTATAAAGATTGGGCAAGATTTTCAAATAAATTTTTAACACAACTAACTGATGTAAATAAAGAAACAGGTGAAGTATTAAATATAATTAATATGATGTATGAAACTAATAATAACTTAATGCAACTTTTAAGTAATGAATATAATTATATTAAACAAATTAATGATATGAATACTATTAGTACTAATATAACACTAGATACAATTGAAAACTTATATTGCTCTCCTGCAGTAAGAAAGTCTATCTGGCAAACATTCCAAATCGTAGAAGAGATAGTTAAAGTAATGGGAGGTAAACCAGAAAAAATATTTGTGGAAATGGCTAGAGAAGAAGGAGAGAAAGTAAGAACAGAATCTCGTAAAACGGCTTTACTATCACTTTATTCATCTATTAAAAAAGAAGAACCTATTATATATGATAGACTTAATAATTCTGATGAAAAGTCATTAAGAAGTAAAAAATTATATTTATATTATACTCAAATGGGAAGATGTGCTTATACTAATCAAGTAATACAATTTGAAAGTTTATTTAATGATAATATATATGATATAGAACATATCTACCCTAGATCAAAAAGTATGGATGATAGTATAATTAACAATCTTGTATTAGTTAATAAAATTGTAAATTCAAATAAAAGTGATCAATTTCCTATACCTACACAATATAGACAATTAGATTTATGGAAGAAATTATTAGAGCTTAAATTAATTACTCAAGAGAAATTCAATAGATTATCTAGAGTAACCGAATTTACAGAAACTGAATTAAAAGGATTCATCCAACGTCAATTAGTAGAGACTAGACAATCAACTAAAATAATAACTGAACTATTAACAAACTATTTATCAGATTCTAAAGGTAAAGTTGTTTACTCTAAAGCAGGTAATGTATCAAGATTTAGACAACATTTTGATATTACAAAAAACAGAGATTTAAATGATTTACATCATGCTCATGATGCATATTTAAATATAGTTGTAGGAAATGTATTCGATTGTAAATTTAACGAAAAATTTTACTTAAATATTACTTCTAACTCATATAGTTTAAAGCCTGATATTTTATATAATTCAAAATATGCACAAAATAATTCTTGGAATGATAACACTATTGGTATAGTAAAAGATAATATATTCAATAAAAGAGTATTATTTACAAGACAAGCATTTACATCAACAGGACAATTATTTAATTTAAATCCTGTTAAGAAAAACACAGGTTCTAATAAAGGAATCCCATTAAAAGACAATGCTATATTAATTGATGTAACAAAATACGGATCATACATTGGTAAAAATCCTTCCTATTTTACTTTAGTAGAATATCTAAAAGGTAAAAAATCAATTCGAACTTTGATATCAATACCTACATATATCTCTAATATGACAATTAATAATAAAGAAATTTTTAATAAATATATTAAAGATGAGTTAGGGATAACGGATTACAATATCATCATTAATAAAATCAAACTTAACAGTTTAGTTTCTATAGAAGGGATGATAGTTCATTTATCAGGTGGTAAAGATGTTAAAAATGCAATTCAATTAATTTTAGCCCAAGAACAAAGTGATTATTTGAAGAAATTATATAAATTATCAAATGATTCGAATATTAAAGACGCTAGTATAAATGAAATAAATAATTATAATCTATATAATATAATGTTAGATAAATTAAACAATAATATTTACTCTAAATTTAAATCATATAAATCAGCTATAGTTGCTATGCAAAATAAAGATAAATTCATTACATTGACGATATTACAACAAGTAAATTTATTAAAAGAAATAATGAAATTATTCAGTTGTAGTGCCGCAAGAGCAAATCTAAAATCTATTGATGGTCCATCAGAAGCTGGAAGAGAATCTATTAATTTAAATATTTCTAGTTACAATAAATTCGAATTAATTAATCAATCTATTACAGGTATATACGAAAATAGAATAGATTTACTAACATGTGAGAAAGAAAAATGAGTTTTAGAACAGTAGTTATATCTAACACATGTAAACTTGATTACA
Organism: bacterium; assembly: GCA_044432925.1. Taxonomy (GTDB): domain Bacteria; phylum Bacillota_I; class Bacilli_A; order Acholeplasmatales; family Anaeroplasmataceae; genus JAWXUE01. The sequence continues at coordinate 21,278 of JAWXUE010000002.1, forward strand.
AATTAAATTATTTAACTATACGTACTAATGAAGATATAAAACAAGTGTTTATAGAGGAAATAGCTGTATTGATTTTAGAAACTACAGCTATTTCTATTACTGCTGCTTTATTATCTGAATTGATAAAGCAAAAAGTTAAGGTTATATTTTGTGATGAGAAAAGAAATCCAAGTTCAGAGTTAATATCTTACTATGGATCCCATGATACTAGTAATAAGATATTATCTCAAATTAATTGGGATACTATTATCAAAGAAGAAGTATGGACAATAATCATAAAAGAAAAAATTAAAAACCAAGCATTACTATTAAAAGAGTTAAATCTTTCACAACATGAATTATTATTTTCTTATATTGACCAATTAGAGCATTATGATAGCACTAATAGAGAAGGACATGCAGCTAAAGTTTATTTTAATGCAATTTTCGGAAATGAATTTACTAGAAATGATGATTGCGCAACAAATGCAGCATTAAATTACGGATATACATTATTGCTATCAACATTTAATAGAGAAATTGTATCCCAAGGTTATATTACTCAATTGGGGTTATTCCATAAGAATAGATTTAATCAATTTAATTTTGCATCTGATTTGATAGAGCCATTTAGAGTTATTGTAGATAAGTTCGTAATACGTAATAATTTCTCCAAATTTGAAAAAGATGAAAAGCATATAATGGTAACAATCTTAAATCAAGAAGTGAAAATTGATGGTAAAAAACAATATTTACTTAATGCAATCAAGATATATTGCAAATCTGTTTTTAACATATTAAATAAGTTAGATAATGATTTCATTTGTTTTGAGTATGAGTTATAGATATATGAGAGTTATAGTTTTCTTCGATCTTCCTTCAGTTTCACCATCTGATAAAAAAGCTTATTTAAATTTCAGAAAATTTTTATTAATTAATGGGTTTATGATGATGCAAGAATCTGTATATTGTAAACTAACACTAAATCAAACAGTTTCAGATTCTGTATTAAATAGTTTATCAAAAAATAAACCAATGAACGGAAATGTTCAAATTTTAGTTATTACGGAAAAACAGTTTCAAAAAATTGTATTACTCGTTGGGGATAATGATAATACTTTAATTAATACTGATGAAAGAGTATTAATATTATGAAATTAACACATGACATTTTAAATAAACCTATTGTATTTAATTCTGAAAATATTAATATCATATACATCGAATGCTCTAAACTTTTTTATACAATATGTAATAATTTCATTGAATTTAATGATTGTTTAGAATTATACAAAGATAATAAAAAATTAAATCCATCTAAATCTATTTGTATTATTACAGACTATTTCAATTTAAATATCAATACAACAAAAAATTTATCTAAACTATATTTATCCCTTACTCAAGGCATTAATTCGATTGAAAAAAATAATTTCAACAACTATTTCATTAATTTCATTCAAACTATATCTTTTGAATCAAATTATAATTTAACATATGATCTTGAAATAAATTATAATGAAATTTACAAGAGTGTTAGTTTACAAATTGATCAACGTGACAATTTAACATTTCTAGAAAAATTAATTTCATATATAAGTATTTCACGAGACTTAAATAATTATGAATTATTTGTTTTAATAAATATCAAAGTGTTTATGAATGATAATGATATAGAAGAATTATATAAATATTGCATATATAATAAAATAAATCTATTATTACTTGAAACTAAACAATCAACTATTTTACATAATGAAAAAGTAACTATTATTGATAAAGACTTCTGTATTATTGATTGAATTAACATTTGTTTGATAGTATAATCTATACTGGTTATACTATCGTAACATATAACATTAGAAGTGTAGTGGCTTTTATATGCTCAAATTTTGAGGTTTGAGCGTAGTGTAATTTTATATGTTATTAAAACAAAACGGCTAAGGCTTACGCTTCACGAGTTGTTTGAGCGTAGTGTAATTTTATATGTTATTAAAACAAAACAATACAAACGCTAATGAGCTGTTATGTTTGAGCGTAGTGTAATTTTATATGTTATTAAAACAGTATATAAAGATAGTGCTGTTGGTTTGCTGTTTGAGCGTAGTGTAATTTTATATGTTATTAAAACTTAAAACCTCCTAAGCATCTGCAGCTGTGTGTTTGAGCGTAGTGTAATTTTATATGTTATTAAAACTGAAATTATTAATAGTGAAAGTATTGAGTCGTTTGAGCGTAGTGTAATTTTATATGTTATTAAAACAAAAAAATGCTGAATCAACTGAAAAAATCAGTTTGAGCGTAGTGTAATTTTATATGTTATTAAAACTTTTATAAACAAAGATATTTTTGATGTTGAGTTTGAGCGTAGTGTAATTTTATATGTTATTAAAACTGAAATTATTAATAGTGAAAGTATTGAATCGTTTGAGCGTAGTGTAATTTTATATGTTATTAAAACAAGATATAAAGCTAATAATGTTACGCTATCGTTTGAGCGTAGTGTAATTTTATATGTTATTAAAACTATAAAGAGATATTTAAGACTGAGTCTGATGTTTGAGCGTAGTGTAATTTTATATGTTATTAAAACTATTTGAGGAACATGAACAAAATGTAAACCGTTTGAGCGTAGTGTAATTTTATATGTTATTAAAACAAATTAGCAATGGCTTTATTAAAGAAGTATGTTTGAGCGTAGTGTAATTTTATATGTTATTAAAACATAGGTGCTATATTAACGCTAGTGATATTAGTTTGAGCGTAGTGTAATTTTATATGTTATTAAAACACATTGTTTTATATGCTACAGTATCGCATAGTTTGAGCGTAGTGTAATTTTATATGTTATTAAAACATATAGCAAAATAGGTCAACTTACACCTTAGTTTGAGCGTAGTGTAATTTTATATGTTATTAAAACATCAATTATATACTTACCCTCATATAATATGTTTGAGCGTAGTGTAATTTTATATGTTATTAAAACCTCAATACATTTATTAGAGCCTGCTATAGAGTTTGAGCGTAGTGTAATTTTATATGTTATTAAAACAATACTGATTTTTGGTATTGTTAGAATATCGTTTGAGCGTAGTGTAATTTTATATGTTATTAAAACGCCAATCTATATAGCAAAACAAACAACTACGTTTGAGCGTAGTGTAATTTTATATGTTATTAAAACGTTAAGAGACGCAAAAACAGCTATAGACGCGTTTGAGCGTAGTGTAATTTTATATGTTATTAAAACTTCCTCTTTTTCCAATACCTGGATTTGTTTGTTTGAGCGTAGTGTAATTTTATATGTTATTAAAACTAGTGGTTCGCAAGTTGGTGTGCATATGGGGTTTGAGCGTAGTGTAATTTTATATGTTATTAAAACAAAAACATTAAATGATAATCAATTTTTCACGTTTGAGCGTAGTGTAATTTTATATGTTATTAAAACTTCGTTGTAATATATGCGTTCTGTGAATCTGTTTGAGCGTAGTGTAATTTTATATGTTATTAAAACTTACCTTCATAATCTCTAATCTTTAACTCTGTTTGAGCGTAGTGTAATTTTATATGTTATTAAAACTAAATAGGAGAGACTAAACAAACTCAATAAGTTTGAGCGTAGTGTAATTTTATATGTTATTAAAACTTTTAAATAATCAATTATATTAGACTTGTAGTTTGAGCGTAGTGTAATTTTATATGTTATTAAAACCATGTAACTTGCTAATTGGTCTATAGCGTAGTTTGAGCGTAGTGTAATTTTATATGTTATTAAAACCATAGACGACTTTATAAGACGCTCGTATAAGTTTGAGCGTAGTGTAATTTTATATGTTATTAAAACTTAATTAACTCTAACTGTTTTATGTATCTAGTTTGAGCGTAGTGTAATTTTATATGTTATTAAAACAGAGACAATTATGATTAATGGGAAACATGCGTTTGAGCGTAGTGTAATTTTATATGTTATTAAAACTGTTTTAATTATTTCTAAAGGTTTAATTGTGTTTGAGCGTAGTGTAATTTTATATGTTATTAAAACTTTAGTAAAAAGCCTACCAAGTGCAAACTAGTTTGAGCGTAGTGTAATTTTATATGTTATTAAAACAAACATTAGAATCTTTAGCTGGTGCTTTTCGTTTGAGCGTAGTGTAATTTTATATGTTATTAAAACCAGTTGTTCCTGATGAAGTTGTGTTTGGTTGTTTGAGCGTAGTGTAATTTTATATGTTATTAAAACAATCTTTCATGATTGATTTACTAAGGTCAGGTTTGAGCGTAGTGTAATTTTATTTGTTATTAAAACAATTCACAAATATTCACTGTAGATTCTTTTGTTTGAGCGTAGTGTAATTTTATTTGTTATTAAAACAATGTTAATTATTAAGTGGTGTTGATAGGGGTTTGAGCGTAGTGTAATTTTATTTGTTATTAAAACTAACAAGTTATGGTCGTAAGCAGTTGCTGGGTTTGAGCGTAGTGTAATTTTATTTGTTATTAAAACAAATTAAAGTGTTAGAAACTAAAATTGATGGTTTGAGCGTAGTGTAATTTTATTTGTTATTAAAACTCAAATGTTCGCTAATGATGATGTGGACAAGTTTGAGCGTAGTGTAATTTTATATGTTATTAAAACATTGTGATAAACAAATAAGTCTATCATTTCGTTTGAGCGTAGTGTAATTTTATTTGTTATTAAAACTTCCTCATCAATTTCTTTATCAGTCCAATTGTTTGAGCGTAGTGTAATTTTATTTGTTATTAAAACTATCTCGTGGTACTACTGAGTTCTCATTCAGTTTGAGCGTAGTGTAATTTTATATGTTATTAAAACCATCCATATAATTGTAATCACCATAATGAGGTTTGAGCGTAGTGTAATTTTATATGTTATTAAAACCACATTGCAGGACTTGGTGGATAAAACAGGGTTTGAGCGTAGTGTAATTTTATATGTTATTAAAACGATGTAAGTATTGACGTTGTTTATGGAGACGTTTGAGCGTAGTGTAATTTTATATGTTATTAAAACTTTTTTTAACTCTTTTAAATTTTTAATCATGTTTGAGCGTAGTGTAATTTTATATGTTATTAAAACTGTAATACACATCGACGAAATTCCTGGTTCGTTTGAGCGTTGTGTAATTTTATATGTTATTAAAACAGTCACTTATATTACTAGCCTTTGTTTTAAGTTTGAGCGTAGTGTAATTTTATATGTTATTAAAACCATTCAAATACACAAGCATTAAATAGAATTGTTTGAGCGTAGTGTAATTTTATATGTTATTAAAACTTGGAATGGTCAAGGTCAATATGTAGTGTTGTTTGAGCGTAGTGTAATTTTATATGTTATTAAAACAAGAAGAAGTAGAGAAGTATCGTAGCGATAGTTTGAGCGTAGTGTAATTTTATTTGTTATTAAAACATAAATATATTTACCATCGTCAATTGCAGCGTTTGAGCGTAGTGTAATTTTATTTGTTATTAAAACTTGAATAATATTTGGAATTCATATTTATCAGTTTGAGCGTAGTGTAATTTTATTTGTTATTAAAACTAATTGTAGATTATTTATCATCTATTAAACGTTTGAGCGTAGTGTAATTTTATTTGTTATTAAAACTATGGAAAAATTACTAAAAACTGTATATTCGTTTGAGCGTAGTGTAATTTTATTTGTTATTAAAACTATACAGATTATTAGAAGGTCAAGAATTAAGATTGAGCGTAGTATAATTTTATATGTTATTAAAACTGTTCTATAAAAATCCATAGGTTTTATCTCGTTTGAGCGTAGTGTAATTTTATATATTAAATAATTAAAATAGTATATAAAGTCAAAATTTGTTAATAATATAAATGGTGATTTATATATGAAAGAAACTGGTGTCATTAGAAGAATCGATGAGTTAGGTAGAATAGTTATTCCTAAAGAAGTAAGGAAAAAACTAAAAATAAGAAATGGTGACTCTATAGATATTTATATCGATCAAGAAAAAATAGTATTAGAAAAGTATAGTGCATTAAAAGATTTAGATACAATAATAAAAGTATTATTAGAAACATTAAAAAAAGTATATAATGCTAAAATAGTAATAACTGATATGTCTAAAATAATCGCTACAACAATAAACCAAGTAGCAATACATGATAACATAACAGAAGAATATATAACTATAATAGAAAAAATGCAAACACAAGATTTAAATCAAACAAATATAAAACTAAACGATTCATATACAATCGATACATATTCAAAAATAAAGCCAATAATAATATATGGAGATTTATTTGGATCTATATTAATAATGGATTGTAATAACAAATCAGTAGAACTATTAGATGTAATAAATTCATTTATATCTGATTATCTAGAAAGCTAAAGTATAAAACTTTTTGTTTTATACTTTTTTCTTTATAATAAGGTAAAATAAAAACAGCAATAATCATATAATTGCTGTTTACTTAATATTTATAATTCGATATATTTTTTAAAAACTCCTATAATTCTTTCAGCTAAAGTATATTTTGTTGAAGCGTTATAATCACTTACAGTCCAAAATCCTATATTAGACTCTCTTCTATAAACACCTTTATAATACGCTACACCATATAGATTTTCTACTTCCAATTCACCTTCATACAATACTTCATTAACCTCATCAAGAAGATTGTCACCTAAGTAAATAAATAAAATACCATCTTCTATATAAGAATCTAACATATCATATTCCTCTTGTGTGATATCAAAAGAACTGTCTTGATCATTTATAATTAATGTAATATAAGTTTTTTCTTGTTTAACATCTTCAATATTATTGATATACTCAATATCAACCAAATATTTAAAATCAATTTCATCTCCTAATATATAAATGATTGAATCAGAATTATTTACAAATTCAAAGTTTAACTCCTCAGTACTTTTGTTATCACTTTTAGGACCTAAACCTAAGAAACCAATCGTTAATACAAATGATAGAATAAGTACAACAGATAGTAGTACAACTATACCTAAAATTATTTTTTTATTCATTCTAATTCCTCCTATTTTATAATAGTTATTGATACATTAATTATACATAATAGAAATGTATACGTCAATATTACTAACTACTTAGATACATATATTTACAACATTGTAAATATATGCTAAAATGTTTTATAAAGGATATACAATAATGAATATAATAAAACTTTAGGAGGAAGAATATGAGTATAAATTTTATAGATTATTTAAAAACATATTTAGAATTTGAAGAAATATCAATCAAAGAATTTGCACATAATATAGATATGAACTATACCCAATTATCTCAAATACTTTCAAAGAAAAGAGATATAAGTGATGATTTTATCCAAAAAATAATATTAGTAACTCCTTTTACAAGAGAAGATATAACTAAAATTAATGACAATTACAAATTAGAAAAAACAATAATAGAAAGTATAAAAGAACATAACGATACAATACATGACTATATTGAAAGATATAATTATAAAAAACTAGAAAGTTTTGATAATAATATAGTATTACGAAATATAAAAGATGAACTACAAGTAGTAAAAGATATAATGAAATATTTAAGAATAACAAATCCATATTTAGATAAAGATGTAAGTATATTTTTTAAAAGTAAATGTAATAAAATAGAATTAGTTAATATTTGGTTAGAAAAATGTTTTAGAATAACAAAAACACAAACATTAAATAATTATAATAAAGAAACAAGTATAAATAATATTGTTGAATATATAAACACTTCAGCTATAAATTATAAATTTGAAATAAATGAGTTAATACAAATATTTAATTATAACGGAGTTTATCTAGCAATTGCTGATGATTTACCTGGAAGCAAAATAAGAGGTGCATTTAAAGTACAATCTTCAAAACCAGCAATATACATTACAACAAAACATAAACGACAAGCAGATATATATTTTGCATTATTACATGAATTAGCACATTTAAAAAGTGATTTTAATAAAGCTAAATCAACAGCATTACTTAGTTTAATTGATACAGGTAATAACCAATTAAATCAAATAGAAACGATAGCTGATAATAAAGCTTTAAATTGGATGGTGAAATTAGAAGACTATCAATTATTAAAAAATGATTTAAACAATATAGAAACATATGAAAACAAAATGTTCTTAGTATATAGATTAGCAAAAGATAACATAATAAGTTATAGTAGTGATTTATATCAAAAATATAATAAATTAATTTAAATACTTATTTTATAAGTATTTTTATTTATATATATATTGTCAATTAATTGACATCATATAAAGATAATGATAATATATATATAATTGAAAGGAGTAACTATGAAAAAATTAGAAGCTTTACAAAAGATTTTACAATTAAGTGAATATGTAAAACTCGAAATAATAAAGGATAAAGAAAAGAATCATCATCCTTTAAAAAACAATTTATCAAAATCTAATAATAGAATTATATTACTTCTTGAAAGAAAAGGTGCTTTAAATCAAAGAACTATTTCTAAGTGCCTTAGTATAAGTCCTCAAGCTGTAAGTGAGGCTATAAAAAAATTAGAAAGTGAAAACTATATTGTAAAAGATAATATAAATAAAAATGAAACATTAATTCTTTTAACAAAAGAAGGATTAGAACATGCTATATTATCTAAAGATATTATAAGTAATCATGCTAATGAATTATTAAAAGATTTTAATGATGAAGAATTACAAAACGTAATAGACTTTTCTATAAAGTTATTACCTAAGGAGGAAAACAATGTTTAAATTAATGAAAAATTCTCTAAGAGAATATAAAAAATATGCTATACTTACGCCATTAGTTGTATTACTAGAAGTAATTATAGAAGTATCTATTCCTTATGTTGTAGCAAACATAACAAATAGATTAAATGCTGAATCAAATATAGAAATTGGATTCGTATTGCAACTTGGTATTATACTATTATTGATGGCTGGTACATCATTAATGTTTGGGGTATTATCAGGAAGATTTAGTGCATTAGGTGCTACAGGGTTTGCTAAAAATCTAAGAAAAGATGTATACACTAATGTACAAAACTTTTCATTTAAAGATGTAGATCAATTTTCTAATTCATCTTTAGTAACAAGATTAACAACAGATATAACAAATATCCAAAACTCATATGCTATGTTGACAAGAGTAGCAATAAGAGTTCCTATGTTATTATTATTCAGTATTATAATGGCTTTTGTTGTATCACCGGATATGGCAATATATTTTGTAATAGTAATGCCTTTAATGGCTTGCGGATTATTCTTAGTATTAAGAAGAGTATTTCCTCTATTCGATAGAATATTTCCTAAGTATGATAAATTCAATAAATATATTCAAGAAAATATAAAAGGTATAAGAGTAGTAAAAACATTTGCTACAGAAGAAAAAGCAAAAGAAGAATTTGCTGAAAAAGCTGAAGATATAAGAAATGAATTTACTAAAGCAGAAAGAATAGTAGCATTAAATTCACCATTAATGTCATTATCTATGTTTGCTATCCAATTATTAATATATGGATTTGGATCTAAATTAATAATTGAATCAGCAGGATTAGATTTAAATGTTGGGGATTTAACTGCATTATTAACTTATTCAACAACAATGTTAATGGCTTTAATGATGTTAATGATGGTATTTGCTATGTTAGCTATATCTAGAACAAATGCTAGACGTGTATTAGAAGTTATTGAATATGTTCCAACAATGGAAGATTTAGATGAAGTACATGAAGTATTAAATGGAGAAGTTGAATTTAAAAATGTTAACTTTAGATATAAAGATACTGCAGAAAAAAATACATTAGATAATATTAATATAAAAATAGAAGCTGGAAAACAAATTGGTATAATCGGAGCTACAGGTTCAGGTAAATCATCATTTGTTAATTTAATACCTAGATTATATGATATTAATGAAGGTGAAATTTTAATTGGTGGAGTTAATGCTGTTAAATATAATTTAGAATCATTAAGAGATCAAGTTGCTGTAGTATTACAAAAGAATGTTTTATTTAGTGGAACTATTAGAGAAAATTTAAAATGGGGTAATGAAAATGCAACTGATGAAGAAATAATGGTTGCTTGTAATAATGCTTGTTGTAGCGAGTTTATTGCTAAATTCCCATTAGGATTAGATACAGTAATAGAACAAGGTGGTATGAACGTATCTGGTGGACAAAAACAAAGATTATGTATAGCACGTGCATTACTAAAAAATCCTAAAATTATTATATTAGATGATTCAACATCAGCAGTAGATACTAAAACTGATATGATGATTAATCAAGCATTTAAAGATAATTTAAAAGATACTACTAAAATTATTATTTCACAAAGAATATCTTCGATAGAAGGTTGTGATTCAATTATAGTATTAGATGAAGGTAAGATAACTGGATTTGATACTCATAATAACTTAATAAAAAATAATGAAATATATAAAGAAATATATGAAGTTCAAATGCAAAACAAAAGTACTGAAGTAACGAAGGGAGCTGATTCTAATGAATAAGGGACCAATGGGACCAAGACAAGGTGGAAAAAAAGCACCTAAAGGAGCATTAAAAAAAGTAATGAATTACTTAGCTCTTAAAAATAAACCACAATTAATTATTGTATTTATTTGTTTAATATTCACAGCAGTAATATCAGCTTCAACAGGTATATTCCAAACTCAGTTATTTTCAAAAGTAGTTTTACCTGGATTAGAAAGTGGAGATTTTAGTACTGTATCAGGATCATTAGCAGTAATATTATTATCAATTGCTGCACTTGCTACACTTGCTGTAATCTCATCATTTACATATACAAGAATAATGGCAACATTAACTCAAAAAGTAATGTATGATTTAAGATGTGAAATGTTTAATAAAATGCAAACATTACCAGTTAAATATTTCGATCAAAATCCTCATGGAGATATAATGAGTGCTTATACAAATGATATTGATGCATTAACACAATTCTTATCACAAACATTAGTATCATTAGTAAATACATCTATAATAATTATGTTTGTATTTGGATCAATGTTATATTATAGTTTCGTTTTAACACTTATTGTTATAGTAGGTATAATTATCATATTTACATTTACTAAAAAAATTGCTAGTAAAATGGGTAAATTCTTTGGTAAACAACAACATAACATGGGTGAGTTAGAAGGATTTGTTGAAGAGATGATGGAAGGTCAAAGAGTTGTTAAAGTATTCAATTATGAAGAAAAAGCAATGGATAGATTTGATGCTTTAAATGAAGCTCTACAATATTCATCTTGTGAAGCAAATAAAAGAGGTAATATATTAATGCCTGTATTAAATAATATGGGTAACTTAATTTATATTACAGTAGTAATCGTAGGTAGTATATTCTTTATAAATAATTGGACAAATTTCTCTATTGGATATTTTATTGCTAAATTATTTAATAATACAGTACCTCCTATAGCTGCTATCATTCTTCCTTTTATTACTATGACAAAACAATTAACACAATCTATTTCTCAAATATCTCAACAATTACCAATGTTTGGTATGGCATTAGCAGGATCTAAAAGAATATTTGATTTAATTGAAACAGAATCTGAAACAGATGATGGTTATGTAACAATGGTAAAAGGTTACTTTGAAAAAGAAGAATTTGTTGAAACAAATAATCATAACGATAAATGGTATTGGAAATATCCTCATACATCATATGATGGAACAACATATCATGAAGTTAAAGGTGATATAGTTTTAGAAAATGTAGACTTTGGTTATGTAGAAAATAAATTAGTATTAAAAGATATTAGTGTATATGCTAAACCAGGAGAACAAATAGCATTAGTTGGTTCAACAGGTGCTGGTAAAACAACTATAACAAATCTAATAAATAGATTTTATGATATAGCTGACGGTAAAGTAAGATATGATGGAATTAATATCAATAAAATTAGAAAATATGATTTAAGAAAATCATTAGGAGTAGTATTACAAGATACTAACTTATTTACAGGTACTGTATTTGATAATATTGCTTATGGTTTAGAAAATCCAACAGAAGAACAAGTTCATAATGCTGCTAAAATTGCTAATGCATATGAATTTATAACAAGACTTCCTGATGGATTTAATACAATGTTAGAAAACAATGCTGCTAATTTATCTCAAGGTCAAAGACAATTATTAAGTATTGCTAGAGCAGCATGTGCTGATGCTCCTGTAATGATTTTAGATGAAGCTACTTCTAGTATTGATACTAGAACAGAAGTATTAGTTCAAAAAGGTATGAGCCAATTAATGGAAGGTAGAACAGTGTTTGTTATAGCACATAGATTATCTACTATTAAAAACTCAGATTGTATTATGGTATTAGAGAATGGTAATGTTATTGAAAAAGGTAACCATGATTCTTTAATTAAAGATAAAAAAACTTATTATAGTTTCTATACAGGTAAAATTGAATTAACATAATAAATGGCTTATTTAAGACAAAAAATAAAAGGTAGAAAGATTAACTTTCTACCTTTTTTCTATTTATAAAACTTTATCTAATACCGCTTTAACAATTAAACAATCATCATATGCTCTATGATTAACTAAGTTTATATTATAATGTTCTCTTAAGAAATCTAATTTATATGTATTATGTTTTACTTTAGATTTAATTACTGATATTGAATCTATAGCATTAATTGTTATATTTTTATTTATCATTATTTTATTTAAAAATCTTAAATCAAATGATACATTATGTGCTACTAAATCTTTTCCATCTATAAAATTAGCTATAGCATCAATATGTTTATCTATAGTACTTTTATTCATAACATCTTTATTAGATATTCCTGTGATGTTTGTTATTAAATCACTTATTAATACTGATGGTTTAATTAAAGAAGTAATATTAGCTACTAATTCATTATTTTTAAATTCTAAAAATGCATACTCTATTATTTCATCATTATCTGTTAAGCCTGTTGTTTCAAAATCAAATATAATAAAATGATCTTTATTATAACTATATTGTTTGTTTACTATCATTTGCTTTCATCTCCAATAAATTTATTATGAAATCATAATTATCTTTATGATGTTCATTAGGTAATTCATAATGCGGTTGTATTAATGTATTATTATTTAAGTACATTGCTGTATAATATATTTTTTGTGCTTGAAATGTATATTGTTGTAATTTAGATATTGTTTCATCATCAACATTTAAAAATAATTCTATTCCATAAAATTTAGTACATTTCTCTAATTGTTTATTAGGTTTATTATTTTCTTTTACTTCACTACTTTTAAAATATTGTTCGTTATCATTAACTATTAATATTTTATATGCTACATCTTTATCTATTAATAAATAACTTGTTGCATAAGATAATTCCATTTTATTAGCTTTTCTATTATTAAGTATTTCTTTAATTTTATCTATAGATTGTATATCATAACTTTTTTCAGTATATTTAGGTTTAAATTTATTATCTACCATTCTTCTAGTTAATTCATTTAATATTATTGAAATAATTATAAATAAGAAGATAGTAATAAATATTAATACTGATTCTATTTTTATTACTTTTATAAAATAAAGATAGAAGAAGATACAACCTACTAATACATTAACTAACATAAATAGAAGAAGTATTGGAACACTTTTAGTTCTTAAAAATTTCTTTTTCTCCATCTTATTCACCTAGTAATATTTCTAATTCATCTACTAAACTTTCTAATCTTCTAACAACAGATAAGAATGCATCTTTTTTAGTTAAATCTACATTAGCTTTTTTAACTAATTCAACAGGATAATCAGATCCTCCAGATTTTAATAAAGTTAAGTAATCTTCAAGTCCATTATTGTTTTTAACATTTTCATACATCATAATACTTGCTGCATAAGATGTAGCATATTGATATACATAAAATGCTGTTGAATAGAAGTGAGGGATATAAGCCCATACAGCTTCTTTATATTGTTGTTTATCTAAATCTAAATCATAATATTGTTTATTTAAATCTTTCATTATATTAGATAATACTACATGATTAAATGATCCATTTTCTTCATAATATTTATGTGCTTGATATTCAAAATCAGCAAATAAAGATTGTCTATAAAACGTCCCAAGTAAGCCATCTATTGCACTTTGTAACATTACAATCTTTTCATTTTTATCATCTATTTTTGTTAGTAAATGATCTAGTAATAAATGTTCATTAAAGATAGATGCAATCTCAGCAACAAACAATGTATAGTTAGCTGTTTCATGTGGTTGATATTTTTGAGAGAACTTAGTATGGATAGAATGTCCTGCTTCATGAGCAAGTGTAAAACATTCACCAATTGTATTATCAAAGTTCATTTTAATATATGGTTCTAAATTAACTACACCACAAGAAAATGCTCCTGATGATTTTCCATCTTTAGGATATACATCTACTAAATCATTTGCTAATACATCACAACCAAATTGATAAAATTCTCCACCTAATTTAGACATTGCTTCTAAACATATTTTTTTAGAAGTTTCATAATCAAATTTAGTTTTACTTTCTTTTAATTGTAATGGTCTATCATATGTATAATGTTCATCTAAATTAAAATATTTTTTTCTTAAGTTAAAATATTTTTTTACAGGGTCTGTATTACTTTTAGTTGTTTCTATTAAATTTAAATATATTTGTTTATCTATATTATTAGAATATAATACCATATCTAATATTGAATCATATCCACGAGCTTTAGCTTGTGCACTTCTAGATTGTATACAACCTAAATAAATAGAAGCATAAGTATTCTTTTTATCGAAGTAAGGTTTGTATGCAGCTTCAAATATTAATTTACGATCTTCTTGAGATTTTGTTGTTTGTAGGTATCCTCTAAAATTAGATACATTAATTGATAATGTTTCTTTAGTAGATAATGTTACATTAACATCACTAGCATCAGCTACACTTAATTGATCATATAAATTACTATAATTATTTAATGGTGCATTATAATGAGACATTAATAATTCTTCATTAGTTGATTTAATATAATTTTGTTCTCTAAATAATTTATCAAAGTTAAATTGATTTACATCATATTTTGTATCTTTAATAAAACTGTTTATTGTTTCTTGTCCTATTGATATTATTTCACTTGAAACAAAAGAAGTAGAACTAATAAAGTTCATATAAATACTTTGTACTTTATTTAATTGTTCTTGTATTTTAGCATCTTTTTGATTTAATGTACTTTTTAACATAGCATAAATATAAAGATGTTCTAATTTAATATCTAATTCTTTACTAAAATCTAAGTATTCTTGAAATACTTTTTTATTATTTAATTTACCTTTATAACTTGTAATTTTATTACTACTCTCTATAAAGTTATTTAATTCAGTATTCCATACTTCATCATTTTTAAATATTTTTGTTAAATCCCAATTCATTTTAATCATCTCCTAATTGTAATAATACCATATTGTTTATTATTTATAAAGAAAAAAGAAGACCTTAGTCTTCTTAGTTTTTAGGTTTAATTACGATTGCTCTATTTTCCCCTTGACCTTCAGATTGAGTTATTACATCTCTCCAATCAGAAAGTTTAGCATGAATAATTCTACGTTCAAATGAATTCATTGCATCAAGTTTAACTTCTATTTTAGTTCTAGCAACTTCTTTAGCAGTTTTTGTTGCAACAATTTCTAATTGGCTTCTACGTTTTTCTCTGTAACCACCAATATCAATTGTAACTATTTGGTGTACTCCACTATAACTTCTTAATAAGTCTCTTACTAAGTTTTGTAGTGCTTCTAATGTACGACCTTTAAATCCAATTAATAATGAGTTTTCAGAAGAGAAGATGTTATAAGTAATTTCTCCCTCATCTAAAGATGATTTAGCTTCTAACTTATATTCTATATTAAATTGATTTAATATCGCTTCAATATATCTTTTTCCTTCTAAAGTTAAGTTAATATCAACTAAAGCTTCAACTAACATATTTTCTTCAGTTTCTTCTAATACAGTTAAAAATATTTTTTCACTTGAAATATTAAATTTACTAACAGCAATATCCATTGCTTCATCTAAATCTTTAGCGTTAAATTCTTCTTTTCTTAACATATTTTCACCACTTCTTATTTATTTTCATTAGAAACTACATCAATAATTTCTCTTTTTGAGTCTTTTTTATTTTCTCTTAATTCTTTTGGATCAATAAAATCAGAACTGTTCATTTTACGATAATTTTTTTCTTGTAATTTTCTTGTTAGAATGAATTGTCCTAAACTGAATGTATTACCAATTACCCAATATAAAGCAAGTCCAGTTTCTTGTGTTGCAATCATCCCTAACATTACAGGTGAGATGATTAATAATATTTTCATATTTTTTTGCATTGCCTCAGATTGAGGATTTTTATTTGGAATATTTTTAGCATAAGAAGGTTTCTTTTGAGAAAGCTTTTGTTGTAGAATCATTGTTCCAACAACTATTGCTACTAAAAATCCATTAAAAATTTGATTTTTTAATTCTCCAGAATATAAACTACCATTTAAATCAAAACCTAAGAAGTTATGGTTAGTTAAAGTTAACGCTCCACCTTCAACAGTAATACGTTTAATAACAGTATACATTGCTGTAAATATTGGAAATTGTAATGGAAGAGCTAAACATCCTAATGGATTAATACCATGTTTTTTGTATATAGCTTGCATTTCCATTTGTTTTCTTTGATTACTTTGAGGATCTGTTCTACCAGCATATTTCATTTGTACTCTTGTCATATCATCTTGAGCTAATTGCATTTTAAACATAGTGTTATTAGCACCAGAATAAATTGGCCAAGCAATAGATCTAACAATAATAGTTGTGAAAATTAATCCCCAACCAAATGAACCACCAAATAAATTACCAATTGAATTCATAAGCCATCCGATAGGCCATAATAATAACCAACCGAATAAGTTTGTTTCATCTGAAAATTTATTTAATGGAGCTTCGTACATTTCAGCTCCACATCCACTTAAAGAAACCACAAAAACTAATAATAGAAGAACTAATACTATTCTTTTGTAATTCCATTTATTAATAAAATTTGTCATTTGTTTGTCTCCTCAGACCATACGTCTAATGTTTTTAATATTTTTTTAATTTGAAATAATCTATCGTCATGAGATAAAGTTAAACTATCTTTTCTCGCTATAACAAATATGTTAAAGTTTTTAAGATTGTTTTTATATATATTTATAATATTTTTAATTTGTCTTTTCTGACGATTTCTTACTACAGCATTCCCTATTTTTTTAGAAACACTCATTGCTAATCGAAAATGTTTGGTTTCGTGATTTTTAGTTACATAAATAATGTAATATTTATTTCCGCTAGATTTCTTTTTTCGTAAGATTGTTTCTATTTCTTTACTTTTTTTAATTCTATATTCTTTTTTCATATAAATAAAAAAGAACTCCCTTAAAAAAGAATAATCAATTTCAGGTAAGTTCTAGTTATTATTAGATTATTATACAGTTAATTCTTTACGTCCTCTTTGACGACGACGTTTTAAAACTAAACGTCCTCCCACAGTAGCCATTCTAGCTCTGAATCCGTGAGTTTTTTGTCTTTTACGTTTATTAGGTTGATATGTTCTTTTCATTTGAGTAAACCGCCTTTCTTACGAAACCATGCTTGTATATTTTACTATGAATTAGTACATTTTGTCAAGATGTAATTAAAAATTTATTAAATATAATGATTTTAGTAAAATTTAAATTTTTTATAAAAATAATATCAATATAAAATATAACAATTTATTAAGTAAATCAAAGTAAAAAAAATTAAAAAATGTTGATAAATTTGTGTATAAATTAAACCAAAATGTTGATAAGTTGTCCACTACTTTATCCACATGTTGATATGTGGATAAATGTATTAAATTGGGCTGTATAGCCAAATATTTAGTGAGTTATCCACATTTTACTATAAAATTTAGTCGAAATGTGAAAAAGTTATCCACATTTTTAGTGGAAAAATAAACATTGATTTTATATATATTTAGGATATAATGTAGACACATAAAAGAAAATAGGGGGTGTTATTATCGAAGCTTATGAAAGTATATGGAATAACGTATTACAACGTGTTGAAGAATCATATGATGAACAAACATTTAATGAGATATTTGCTTGTTGTACATACAATAATTTTGAAAATGGTTATATAAATATTGTTGCACCAGATGATTTTATTAAAACTAGATTAAATAAATTCCATAATAATAAAATAAACGAGATATTATCAAAATTAACAACAGAAAATGTAAAAATTAAGTTTTTCTTACAACATGAATTAGAAGTAGAATCTAATGTAGAAGATATTGAACCTATTTTATTATATAGAAATAATTTAAAAACAACTTATAGTTTTAATAACTTTGTTGTTGGGCAATCTAATAGATTTGCTTTTCAATTAGCAACTAAAATTGCTGATCAACCAGGTATGGTAGCTAATCCTTTTTATATATTTGGTTCTGTAGGATTAGGTAAAACTCATTTAATGCAAGGTATAGGTAATTATATATTAGATACTGATATAAATAAACAAGTATTATATGTTAAAGCTGATCAATTTATTGAAGATTATTCTAAATTTTGTAAGAATGAAATGCCTGAATTTACTGATAAATATAGAAATTTAGATATTTTATTAATAGATGATATTCAAGTATTAGAAATTGGTAAGAAATCACAAATAGAATTCTTTAAAGTTTTTGATTTATTATTTAATGAAAATAAGCAAATTATTATAACATCTGACCGTCCTGCTAATGAATTAAATATAATGGAACGTTTAACTTCTAGATTTAGTGCAGGTTTAACAGTAGATATTCAAACACCTAATTTAGATCATCGTGTAAGTATACTTAGAAAAAAAGTTGCTGAAACAACTAATTTAGAAGTAGAAGATAGTGTATTAGATTTTATAGCTGCTGTATTTACTAATAATATTAGAGAATTAGAAGGTGCTTTCACAAGAGTTTTATACTATTGTACAACATGTGATATACCTATTACATTAGAAAATGCTCAAGAAGCATTAGGACCTTTAATAAATAATAGAAGAATTAGTAATAATCATAATGAAAGTAACTTTACTAAAGTACAAGATGTTGTAGCAAGTTTCTTTAATATAACAATAGATGATTTAATTGGAAGTAAAAGACAAGCTAAATTTGTTTTAGCACGTCATATTGCAATGTATATATTAAAAAATACATATGGTTTATCTTATAAAAAGATCGGTAGTTTATTTTCTAATAGAGATCATTCAACAATTATCTCAGGATGCGATAAAATTGAAACAGAATTAAAGATTAATGAAGAAGTTAAATTAGCTTATGATACTATAATGAAAAAAGTACAATAAAGTTATCCCCAAACTTATCAACATTAATCCACAATGTAATCCACATA
This sequence comes from bacterium, assembly GCA_044432925.1. Classification (GTDB taxonomy): domain Bacteria; phylum Bacillota_I; class Bacilli_A; order Acholeplasmatales; family Anaeroplasmataceae; genus JAWXUE01. The sequence goes on from JAWXUE010000002.1 coordinate 40,737, forward strand.
TAAAAATTCAAATTATAAGCGTAGTTATGGTGTTATTTTAGTTATCCACAAATCCACACTTATAATAATAGTAGTAATATAAAATAATATAATAAATAAAGGAGAAATGAAATGAATTTCACAATCGATAGAGAAGTCTTTTTAGAAAATTTAATTATAGTTTCTAGAGCACTTCCAGTAAAAACAGCAATGCCTATATTAACAGGTATTAAAATAGAAGCAATAAATAAACAATTATTATTAACAGCAAATAATACTGACTTATCAATTCAAGTAGCTATAGATCATGAATCTTTAATAATAGAAAGTGATGGAACTATAGTATATGATGGTAAACAATTAGTAGAAATAGTACGTGCTCAACATTCTAAATCTATTAGTATGACATTAGAAGAAGATAAAGTAGTTATATTAAAAGCTGAACGTTATAAATCAGATTTAATTTTATTTGATTCAAGTAATTATCCTAATATAGATTTTATTCCTATGAGTAAAACATTAGTATTAGATGCTAAATTAATTAAACAATTAATAAAAGAAACTTCTTATGCAGCAGCAACATCAGAAAAAAGACCAATCTTAACAGGTGTTAACTTAAAATATAAAGATGGTGTATTAACTGCTATAGCAACAGATTCATTTAGATTAAGTCGTAAATATATTTATACAGAAAATATTAATGATAACTTTGATTTAGTAATTCCTCAAAAAACTTTAGAAGAATTATTAAAAACTATAGAGTTATATAATGAAAATTTAGAAATAGCATTTACTTCAAATAAAATATTATTTAAATTTAAAAATACTTTATTCCAATCAAGATTATTAGAAGGAGCATATCCTGATACATCTAGATTAATACCAGATGATTTACCTATTAACTTAAAGTTTAATAAAGAAGATTTAATTGGAGCTATTGAACGTGTAGGTGTATTATCTCCTAAAGATAAAGAAAACAATTATAATATTGTTAGATTATTTAATAAAGATGCACAAGTTTGTGAGATTATGACTAAAAATAATGAAAAAGGTGCAGCAACAGAACAAATAATACAATTAGAAGCTGGAGAATATGTTCCATTAAAAATAGCATTCTCTGCTAAGTATATTCTTGATGCATTAAAATCATTCTCATCAACTGAAATAATTTTAAGTTTTTCAGGAGAAGTAAAACCTTTTATTATTCAAGGAGAAAGTGATGTTAATTTAACTCACTTAATATTACCTATTAGAGTTGATTGGTAATAATTCCAAGTCAAGTACAGATTGACTAAATCCTATTGTTTATCCATGTCAAAACCTATATAATAATAGCATAAAAATAAAGGAGAATTGATCATGAGAGACAATCAAAAAACAAAAGAATATTTCGAAGAGTATTTAGCAAAACAAGAAACAAAAATTGCAACAACAAAACCTATGTTTGACCCAGCAAATCCAAACCCAATGGCTGCTCATATGTTATTTAGAGCACAATTTAATAAATTAATGGGATTATTTTCAATTGGTGGATCAAAAGAAGAATTAGTAGTTGCGTTAAATGATGTTCTAACAACATGTGAATGTAAAGATGATATGGAATATGATGATTTAGTATCATTATTATCATTAGCGTATTTATTAGATGTTAACCCTGAAAAAGGATTAAAAGAAACAATTTATTTCAAAATTGATACATTCTTATGTATGTTAACAGATGCGTTAAATATTACACCAGATTGTGAAATTGAAACAGCGAATTACGATCCATATGATTTCTTATTTAATAATATTAATAAAAATAGTACTAAAGAAGAAGTTGAAGCTGCTTTATTAGAATATTTAGAAGATGAGTGGTATGATTTAAGTGAAGATTGGTATTGGTTTGAAACTTTAGATAATAGTAATAATGTATATTTCGGTTATTGGAGTTTTGAAGCTATGGCAATAGCTAAGATGTTTGACATCGATTTAACAAAATTAATAGAGTCAGATTTTTTCTCTAAAATATAAAATAATAAAAGTCCATTTTAATTAATGGATTTTTTTATTGTCTAAATATGTTATAATATGTTTTATATAAGAATAATATGTATAAAGAAAGGGAGAAATTTATATGTTAAAACTTGAATTAAATAATGTAACAAAAAAATATAAATATAAAACAGCATTAGATAATATGAATTTAATAATAGATGAACCAGGTGTAGTAGGATTTTTTGGACCTAATGGAAGTGGAAAAACAACAACTATTAAAATATTAGCTTCATTATTAAAACAATATACAGGTGAAGTATTAATAAATGGATTAAAACCAGGATTAGATACTAAATCAATAGTATCTTATTTACCAGATAGAAACTTTTTAGAAGATAATAAAAAAGTTAGTTATGCATTAAAAATATTTAATGATTTTTATTTAGACTTTGATATTGATTTAGCAAAAAGTTTATTAGAAAAATTTAAAATAAGTGAAGAAACAATGGTATATGCATTATCAAAAGGAAATAAAGAGAAATTACATACTATATTAGTTATATCAAGAAGAGCTAAAATATATTTATTTGATGAACCTATTGCTGGGGTAGATCCTGCTAGTAGAGAAGTAGTATTTAATTTAATAACACAAAATTGTAGTAAAGATGCAATAGTATTATTAACAACACATTTAATATTAGATGTTGAAAATATAATAGATAGAGCAATCTTCATAAAAGAAGGTCAAGTAGTATTAAATGAAACAAAAGAACAATTTAAAAGTAATGAGACTTCATTAAATGATAGATTTAAGGAGGAATTCAAATGTTTTTAAAATTATTAAAAAAAGAAATTAAAAGTAATACTAAAGTATATATATTTATTTGTTTAATTCCAATAACATTAGCATTAATGTTTGGAATATGTTTACAATTAGATTATAGTTCACCAGCATTTACATTATTACCACTTTGGTTCTTATCAATATTTATAAGTGTTGTATTCTTATTTATATTAATATATCAAAGTATAAATAAAAGATTATTTGATGATGGAGGTTATTTAACATTAACAATGCCTGTTAAAACAAGTCATATAATAACATCTAAAATAACAAGTGGAATAATATTATCATTAATGTTTGTTGTATCAACATATCTATCAATATTTATAGTTATAATAATGATACCTGATATTATGGCAATAATAGATACAATAATAGAAATATTATCAGCATTTAATGTAATAATAGATATTAGTATCTTAGATATATTACTATATGCATTAAATAACTTATTATCAATAATATATTCAATGGCTATAATGTTATTAATATTAACATTTATAAGTATATATAAAATGTCTCCTAAAGCATTATTATTTATCGTATTTTATATATCTTATTTAATACTTTCATCATTAATATTTGCTAATATTCCATCAGAGTTAATAATAAAAATAATAGAATGTGTATTAACAGTATTCTATATTTATATAAGTTATGTTTTAATAGAAAAAAAATTAGATATATAATTAAACAAATAACATTTGGTAAAATACTATCAAATGTTATTTTCTTTATTTAAATGCCCTTTAAACTCATTTTTATATAAAATAGGGTTAATATACCTATATCAATTAAAAATTAAAAATAGATATCTTTTTTATAATAATTATGGTATAATTATATAGGTGATAAAAATGGAAAAAGTGAAAATAAACACTGAATTTATTACGCTTGGACAATTGCTTAAAATAACAACAATTGCATCAAGTGGAGGAATGGCTAAAATGTTACTTCAGGAGTTAGTAATCTACGTTGATAATGAGTTAGAAAATAGACGTGGAAAAAAATTATATCCTGGAACAATTATTGAAATAAAAGAACATGGAAAATTCCAAATAGAAAAATGATAACAAAAATAAGTTTATTAAACTTTAGAAAATTTAGTAAAAAAACTGTTGATATAAAAAATAAGTTTGTTGTAATAACAGGGGACAATGCAACAGGTAAAACAACATTACTTGAAGCAATATATGTAGCAAGTGTTACAAAAAGCTTAAGAACAAATAATATTAATGAGTTAATAAAAGATGAAGAAGAATACTCTTTAGTAGAAATAGAAGCTAATTCAAGAAAGTATAAATTTACTTTTAAAGATAAAACAAAAAAAGTTTCTATAGATAATAAAGAAATAAATAAAATAAGTGACTATATAGGAAACTTACCTTCAGTATTCTTTACACCTAGTGAATTAGTTTTAATAAATGGATCTCCACAAAATAGAAGATTATTTTTAAATATAGAATTATCACAACTATTTTCAAAATATGTAAATTACTTAAGTGAATATAATAAATTACTTAAAGAAAGAAATGCATATTTAAAAACAAAGAAAATAGATAATATATATTTAAATTTAATAACTGAGAAGTTATGTGAAGAATCACTTAAAATAATGAAAATAAGAAAACTATTTATTGAAGATATAAATAATACAATAAATACAATACATAGTCAGTTTTCAAAAGACGAAGAAATAAAACTAGAATACGTTAATTCATTACCATTTGATAATACTTATAAATATATGGTTGAAAGATCATCTAAAGATATCCAATTTGAAAATACAAATCATGGAGTTCACAGAGATGATGTAATATTTTATATAAATAATAAAGATGCTAAAGTATATGCTTCTCAAGGACAAAGAAGAAGTATAGTATTATCATTAAAAATATCACTTTGTTTATTAATACAAAAATATAAAAGAAAATTTCCAATACTTTTATTAGATGATGTATTAAGTGAATTAGATGTAACAAGACAAAACAATTTATTAAAAATAATATTAAACTTAGGACAAACGTTCATAAGTGTAACAAATATCGATTTAAATGATTTAGAAGTATTAAATAATTACCAAGAATTGAAATTAGAAAGCGAGTTGATTGATAATGGAAAAAAATAATTATAATGCAGATTCCATACAAGTCTTAGAAGGGTTAGAAGCGGTAAGAAAACGTCCAGGGATGTATATCGGTTCAACAAGTAGTCGTGGATTACACCATTTAGTATGGGAAATAGTAGATAATGCAATAGATGAAGCATTAGCAGGACACTGTACACATATCGAATTAGATATATTACCTGATAACGTAATAAGTGTAACAGATAACGGTCGTGGTATGCCTATTGGTATAAACTCTAAAACTGGTTTATCTGCTGTTGAAACAATCTTTACAGTATTACATGCTGGAGGGAAGTTTGATAACGCAAGTTATAAAGTTTCTGGAGGATTACATGGTGTTGGTGCATCTGTAGTTAATGCATTATCAGAATGGTTAAAAGTAGAAGTAAATATCAACAAAGAACAATATGTACAAGAGTTCTCTCGTGGTGATGTAAACTACTCATTAAAAAAAGTAGGATCAACAGAATTACAAGGAACAACTGTATCATTTAAAGCTGATGCTGAAATCTTTACTGAAACAACAGTTTATGATTACGAAATATTAAGATCAAGAATGCAACAATTAGCTTTCCTAAACAAAGGAATAAAATTAACAGTATCTGATAAACGTCCTAGTGAAGCGATAATTAATACTTACGAGTATGAAGGTGGAATTAAAGAATACGTAACATTCTTAAATTCAAATAAAACAGTAGTACATCAAGAACCTATCTATTGTGATAAAGAACAAGATGGAATAACAGTTGAAGTAGCTATGCAATATAATGATAGTTATTCACCTAATATTTATTCATTTACAAATAACATTCATACACCAGAAGGTGGTACTCATGAAGAAGGATTTAGATTAGCATTATCAAGAGAAATTGGTAAATACGCTGAATCAAATAATATCCTAAAAAAAGATGAAACATTAAATGGTGAAGATATAAGAGAAGGATTAACAGCAATAGTATCTGTTAAACATCCAGACCCACAATTTGAGGGACAAACAAAATCAAAATTAGGAAGTAGTGAAGTACGTCCTATCGTATCTCAAATATTAGGAGAAGCAATATCTAGATTCTTATTAGAAAATCCTAGTACAGCTAAAACAATAATTGAAAAATGTATTCTAGCATCTAGAGCAAGACTTGCAGCTAGAAAAGCAAGAGAATTAACAAGAAGAAAAAATCCATTAGATTCATTAAAGTTTGCATCTAAATTAGCAGACTGTAGAAGTAAAGATGCATCTAAATCTGAAATGTACATAGTCGAAGGGGATTCAGCAGGTGGTTCTGCTAAATCTGGACGTGATTCAGAATTCCAAGCAATACTTCCATTAAGAGGTAAAGTATTAAACGTAGAAAAAGCTAGAATGGATAAAATATTAGCAAATAAAGAAATTATATCAATGATCCAAGCAATTGGTACAGGTATAGGTGAAGAATTTGATATCGAAAAAGCAAGATATCATAAAATAGTAATCATGACCGATGCCGATGTCGATGGTGAACATATTAGAACATTATTATTAACATTCTTCTTTAGATATATGAAAGACTTAGTAGAAGCTGGATATATTTATATAGCATGTCCTCCTTTATACCAATTAAAAGTAGGAAAAAGAGTAGAGTATGCATATAGTGATGCTGAATTAAATAAATTAAGAGCTGAAATAGGACGTGGAGAAATCCAACGTTATAAAGGGCTAGGAGAGATGGATGCTCTTCAATTATGGGATACAACAATGGATCCTGCAGTAAGATTATTATTAAAAGTAAGTTTAGATGATGCAATAGAAGCAGATCAAGTATTTAGTATGTTAATGGGTGAAGAAGTAGAACCTAGACGTAACTTTATACAAGCTAATGCTGTATATGCTGACAATATAGATGTGTAAGGAGTAATAAAATGGAAAAAGACGATATTATTGATGAAGAAGTATTAGAAGTTACTACTCCTGATACAGAAGGACACGATCGTGTTAAAGAAGTAAACATTGCAACAGAAATGAAAACATCATTCTTAAATTATGCAATGAGCGTTATCGTATCAAGAGCATTACCAGATATAAGAGATGGTTTAAAACCAGTTCAAAGACGTATATTATATGGAATGAACGAATTACACATATATGCAAATTCAGCATTTAAAAAATCAGCACGTATTGTTGGGGAAGTAATGGGGAAATATCATCCACATGGAGACTCTTCAATATATGAAGCAATGGTAAGAATGGCACAACCATTTAGTTATAGATATATGTTAGTAGATGGACACGGAAACTTTGGTTCTGTCGATGGTGACGGAGCTGCAGCAATGCGTTATACAGAAGCTAGAATGTCTAAAATATCAATGGAAATGTTAAGAGATTTAGATAAAAATACAGTAGATTATGTAGATAACTATGATGGAAGTGAAACAGAACCATCAGTATTACCAGGTAAAATACCTAACCTTTTAGTAAATGGTTCAACAGGTATAGCAGTAGGTATGGCTACAAATATTCCACCACATAACTTAACAGAAGTTATTGATGGTATATTTGCATTAATGGATAATTCAGAAATAACAATTGATGAATTAATGAATTTCATTAAAGGACCAGATTTTCCAACAGGAGGAGAAATCCTTGGTTTAACTGGATTAAGAAATGCTTATAATACTGGTAACGGTATAATAGTAGTAAGAGCAAAAGCTGAAATCCAAGAACAAAAAAATGGAAAAAGTATGATTGTTGTAACAGAAATTCCATATCAAGTAAATAAAACAAGATTAATCGAAAGAATTGCTGAAGTAGTAAATGAAAAAACTATTGATGGAATAACTGATTTAAGAGATGAATCAAATCGTAATGGTATGAGAATAGTAATTGAATTAAGAAGAGATGCAAATGCACATGTAATCTTAAACCAATTATATAAATATACACAATTACAAACAAGCTTTGGTATCAATATGATTGCCTTAGTAAATCAAAAACCTCAAACAATCAATTTAAAATTAGCATTAGAAGAATACTTAAAACATCAAATTATAATTATAACAAGAAGAACTCAATTTGAATTAGAAAAAGCAGAAGCTAAATATCATATATTACAAGGTTTAGTAATAGCTTTAAATAATATTGATGAAGTAATTGAAATAATCAAAAAATCACCTAATGGTGAAGAAGCTAGAATTAAATTAATGCAAAGATTTGAATTATCTGAAATTCAAGCTAGAGAAATCTTAAATACAAGATTACAAAGATTAACTAGTATTGAAGTAGATAAAGTAGTACAAGAATGTGAAGATATTCAAAAATTAATTGAAGAGTTAAAACAAATTCTAGGTAGTGAAGATTTAAAATTAAATATCATTAGAAATGAATTAACTGAAATTCAAAACAAATTTGGTGATGTAAGAAAATCTGAAATATCATTATCAGCAGATTTAGATATAGAAGATGAAGACTTAATCCCTAGACAAGAAGTTATTATAACAGTAACTAATAATGGATATGCTAAACGTATTCCAGTTGATCAATACAAAGCTCAAAATAGAGGTGGAAAAGGATTAACAGGAATGAAGACAAATGAAGATGATGAAGTACAACATTTAGTATTAACATCAACTCATGACTTCTTATTATTCTTTACTAATACAGGTAGAGTATATAAAGTTAAAGGATATCAAATAATGGAAGGATCTAGAATCTCTAAAGGAATTCCATTAGTAAACGTATTAGGATTACAAAAAGATGAAAAGTTAATGGCATTATGTAGTGTTAATAACTTTGATGATGATACAACAAACCTATTATTTGCTACAAGAAAAGCAATAGTAAAACGTACACCTATAAGATTATTTAAAAATATTAGAGCTAATGGTATTATCGCTATTAACTTAAATGAAGGTGATGAATTACTAGGAGTAATCAAATCAACAGGAGATAAAGATATTATCTTAGGAGCATCAAATGGTAAATCAATAAGATTCCCAGAATCAGACATGAGAGATATATCTCGTCAAGCAATCGGAGTTCGTGGAATGAGACTTGCTGAAGGTGATTTCTTAGTAGGAATGGGAATAGTACAATCAGATGATGATGAAATATTAGTATTAACAGAAAAAGGATTCGGTAAACGTTCTAAAGCATCTGAATACAGACGCCAAGGAAGAGGTGGATCTGGAGTTAAAGCTCTAAATGTTACAGCTAAAAACGGAAACTTAGCATGTTTAAAAGTAGTTGATGATAGTGAAGATTTAATTGCTACAACAGATAAAGGTATGGTAATGCGTACACATATTTGCAATATATCTCAAACAGGTAGATCAACTCAAGGTGTAATAGTAATCAGATTAAATGATGGACATACATTAACAAATGTTGCTATAGTACCAAAAGAAGATACAGAAGAAGAATTATTAGAAGCTTTAGAAGCAACAACAGTAGAAACAAATGTGGAAGCAGTAGTTGAAGAAAAAGTAGAAGTAACACAAGAATAAATATAAAAAACAATACATTAAAAGTAGTTATTAATGTATTGTTTTTATTTAAATTAAAAGGAGGATTTACAATGAATAACACAAAATCAAAAAAAGAAATATATAAAGTAATGAATGTAAATTTATTAAAACAAAAGTTTGATATAGTTTTAAATGCTTATAAAAATGAAAGACATGATATAAATATCGAATTAATGAACGTTGATACTAAAAAATTAGAAGCATCTTATGGTAAAATGCCAACATCATTAAAAGATTTATTAACTAATTTTGGTGCTATATTTATAGATGGTAGAATAGATGAAAATATAAAGTTAAATTGTAATAGAATAGATTGTAGATTCGATGATTCATCATTATCTGTATGTAAAGAACATCTTGTTGATTTATTTTATGATGTAGAAGAAGATTTAGATGAACTTTTAAAAGAAGATATAGATAGAATGGTTGAAGAAGATGAGGATTATGGAAGATATAATGCATTATTAAAATATGGATATCCTTTAACAACTTATTATGAAGATTGTCCTATATTATTAGATGTACATACTAACGCAGAAAATCCTCCTGTTTATTACATGAATACAGAAGGTAGTTGCTCTAAATTAGCAGATAATCTTGAAGATTATATGAATGCTCTTTTAGATAATGGATGTTTTACATGGTATCCAAGTGAAAAGAAATTAACTAAAGAAGATCTAAAATCATTAGACATTGATTTCTCAAATATTAAAGAAGAGGTAGGTTGTTGAAGAAGTACAAAGTGATGATAATCGTATAGCTTTAGAATTCGTTGATGATAGTTCAAATAAATTTTGGGTAGTATCATGGAACTCTAAAACATTTACTGTTACATATGGTAAAACAGGATCAAAAGGAGTTTCAAAAACTACAATAAGTGAATCTCCTGAAAAAGATGCAAATAAACAAGCAAATTCTAAAATGAAAAAAGGATATACAAAAGTAGATAATTTCGATTGGAATTCAATAAAATAATAGATTTACATTAAAAAGCCCTTTAACTAGGGCTTTTTTTAGTTATATAATAAAAGCTACTTAAAATAAAGTTATTTAAAAATCTAACAACTCTTTTAAGTAAACATTTTCATAAATAAATAGTGTAAAAAAAATGTGTAAAATACGAATACATTATGTTAAAATAATGTTGAAAGGTTAAAGGTAATAAACAATGAAAAAATTATTATTAATAGTATTATTTACATTTGCTTTATTTTCATTATCTGGATGTGGTGATGAAAATAGTGGTAATCTACCTGAGGTAGAAAAAGGATATACAGTAACAGTTCAAAACAAAGAAGAATCAACATCGTTTGATGTAGAAAAAAATAGTATATTTGAATACTCTATTTTAGAAAGTCAAACAACAAATGAATATTTTCTATATTGGTATTATATAGATAATAACAATGAAGTAAAAGTAGAAAATGATATTACAATTACTAAAAATATTACAATTATAGGAAAGTATAGTGAACATTATACAGTAACTATAAAATATGATATGGAAGAGTTAACATTAAACTTTTTATCAAATGAAATATTAAAGTTTGAAGATTTCCCTACATCAAGTAATGAATCATTTAAATACTGGTATTACGTAGAAGATGGTAATGAAGTAGAAATAACTACTGATATTACAATAACAAAAGATTTAATTATAATGGCAAAATATGAAGGTTCTACTGGAACTCTTCCATGGGTATAGGAGATAGAATATGAAAAAACTAACAATATTAGTATTCACAATATTTACATTCTTATTATTTACTCCAGCAAGCAATGAAGTAGTAGCTGCGGATTATTATGCTTCAATAAATATAAATGATAGTTTAGATGATTTCTCAAATGATCTAACAAGTCTATTAACAAGTACACATAATTATAAAAGTTATGGTTCAGGTTATAATGCTATATTAGCCGAAGGTGCAGCAATATCACCAGGGTCGTCTAGTTTAGAATTATTCTATACAGGACATATAGATACATTAAGTAATGCTGGTGGTGGTAATGTAAATGAATGGAATAAAGAACATGTATGGCCTAAAAGTCAAACAGGTGGAGAAAATTCAGCTCCAGCAAATGATATTCATAACATTAGACCAACTAATACTAAAATAAATAGTACAAGAAGTAACTTACCATTTGGTGAAGATTTTGGTGGAAGTATTGCTTATGCAGCAGTAGATTATGCTGATGGTTCAACTTATTGTTATTATGGTAATGGTTATTTTGAACCAAGAGATGAAGTTAAAGGTGATTGTGCAAGAATCATTTTCTATATTCTAACAAGATATGAAAGTTTAAATTTAAATGTAAATACTGTTGGAGATATGAATATGTTATTAAGATGGCATTATGCAGATCCAGTTTCTGAATATGAACTAAATATGAATGATGCAATTGAAGATTACCAAGGAAATAGAAATCCTTATATTGATCATCCAGAATATGTAGATAAAATGTATCCAAATGAATATGGAATGTCATTTGAAGAATTAAATGATATTACTGTACCAACAGAAGTAACTAGTGATATTACACTTGCTACTAAAGCTGGTGAATATGATATTACATGGTCAAGTGATAATGCAGCTTTATCAAATACTGGTGTTGTAACACAAGATGTTAAAGATATAACTGTTAAATTAACAGCCTCTATTACTAAAGAAGGTATGACAGGTACAAAAGAGTTTACTGTAATAGTTAAAGCTCGAGCATTAACAATTACTGAATCATTTGAATATTCTCAAATGAAAAACTCATTAGCAATTGATTATGTAGATTATTCAGAATTAGAAGAAGTAACAGTTAAAACAGGTGCTATTGATAATACAGGAGCATCAGGTAACTTCTTAAACTTAACTACAGGTAGTAACTATGCTGGTAATTTTGGTTTAGATGAAGATGAATTATATTTACAATTAGAAAATCAAGGTACTAGTAATGGAGTAAGTTATTATAAAACAGAAACATTAACATTAAATACAGGTTCAAGTGTTAAATTAAGTTCTTTATCAGGAGCAATTAAAAGTGTTAAAGTAACATATTCAAGTTCATATGAGGGTGCTTATTTATCAACTACAGCAACAGGTGGTACTGAATTACAAAATAATACAGCAGTAAATATTGATGCAAATGATGTTTATATTATAAGTCCAACAGGACAAGCTCGTATTACAGCAATTGAAATTGTATATGTAACAGGTGTATCTAATTATGATATATCTAATATTAATTTCAATTTCGGATTTGAAATAACACAAAGTGCTTATAATGAATTATCAAAAGCAAGTGATTTCGAAATGGGATTATTATATATAAATGAAGAAGACTTAACAGGAAATATATCAGATAAATATACATCAGGAAGTATTTCATCTTTTATATCTTCAAATAACTTATCAAAAAAAGAATTAGAAAAATATACATCAAATAACAACTATTTATTTAGTGTTAATTTAGAAAGTAATACAAATCAAAGTATCAAATCATGTGCTTACATGGTTTATAATGGACAAGTATACTTCACAGAAAATGTTAATAGAAGTATTTCTGATGTAGCTAATATCTACATTAATGAATATTCACAAGATCCATTAGTATCTAATTATGTAGACTTACTTAGATACATTATTAAAAATTAAATATAGAAATACTACAATATAGCTTTAAATTAAAATTAAATAACGGGAGAAATATAATGAAAAAATTATTTTTAGGATTAGTAACGATTTTAGTTTCACTAAGTTTATTTGGGTGTAATAGTGAGCCTCAAGTAGACTTCTTAAAAGAAGCATACGATGATTTAACAATTGAAGGAGATTTAAATAATGTCGTTGATGACATTGAATTAACAACAAAAATTAATGAAGTAGTAATAATATGGAGTAGTAGTAATGTTGATGTTATATCTATTACAGGAGAAGTAACAAGACCTTCTGTAGATACAACTGTTTTATTAACAGCAGAATTAGAATATAATAATGAAACAAAAGAAAAAGAATTTAATTTAAAAGTAATAGCACAAACAAATGATAGTGTATTAGTTGATAGTGCATACAATCAATTAACACTAGAAACAACATATACAGAAGATATTTATCTAATAGATGAAATAGATGATGTAACAATTACATGGTCAAGTTCAAATACAAGTGTAGTATCAAATAATGGCTTAGTAACAAGACCTTCTGTAGATACAAATGTTTTATTAACAGCAACATTAACATATAATGAAGTTGTTAAAACAAAAGAATTTACAGTAACAATTAAAGCTGAAGTAATTACTGATGGATTAACAGATCAAGAAGTAGTAAACTTAGCAAAAACAAATTTAGCTTTAAATGGTGATTTAGATAATGTAACTAGTAATATATCACTACCAACTACATTAGATGGTGTAACAATTACATGGGCAACATCAAATGATAATGTAATTAGTACTGAAGGTATAGTTTCTAGATTAGCAGATGATACAACAGTTTTATTAACAGCGACATTAAAATTAAATGATGCTACAGCAACAAAAGAATTTAGTGTTATCGTAATTGGTGATCCAAACGCTGAATCAGCAAGTGATGCCCAAAAAGTAAATGAAGCAGCTGAAATGTTAGATATTGAAGGTGATTTAGATAATGTAACAGAAGATTTAAATTTACCTTTAAGTTATGAAGAAGTTAATGTAACTTGGAAATCAAATAATGAAGAAGTATTAAGTAATACTGGAGTAGTAGTAAGACCTACTGTAGATACAGAAGTAATCTTAACAGCAACACTATCATTAAATGCAGCAACAGAAACCCTAAGATTTTATGTAACAGTGTTAGCAGTAGAATTAAGTGATCAAGAAAAAGTTGATTACGTAAAAAATAATTTAGTAATTGATATGGATTTAGAAAATGTAACAAGTAAAATACAATTACCTTATTCAGTAGAAGGTATTGATGATGTAACAGTAGTATGGTCTTCATCAAATGAATTAGTTGTTGATAAATACGGTAATGTTTCTAGACAAGATGTTAATGTAACATTAGTATTAACAGCAACAATAACATTAAATGATATTACAACAACTAAAGAATATACAGTTACAGTATTAGAATTAGAATCAATTAGTTTAGAAGATGCTATAAATAGTACAGTTAATACTGATGTTGTTGTTAAAGATTTAATAGTAATGTCTTTATCAAAAGATGGATATTATGTAACAGATAATACAAACATAATATTTGTTTATACTGGTTCTACTCCAAATGTAGAAGTAGGTGATTTAGGAATGTTATCTGGTACAAGAGCAGTTTATTATGATTTACAACAAATTAAATCAGCATCATTTACTGTTAAAGGTACAGATACAGTTACAATTAATCCAATTGAATTATCAATTGAAGAATATTATGCATTAGAAAATAGAAATGGATATTATAAATTAGAAGGAACATTAGTATCTACTATGATATTAGAATCTAATGGAATTAAAGTTAATTTCTCTCAAAATCAATTATCTACAGATATTCTTCATGATTTTGTTGGGGAAGATATCTCTATTAATGTATTTACTCATATTTTTAAAAGTAATGAAGCTTATGTATATTTCAATGGTACAGAAGAAGATATTACAATTAAAGTATTAACAGATCAAGAAAAAGTAGATAGAGTTTTATCTGAATTAACTTTAGATGAAAAAGTATCTGCTGATATGACATTAATTACAACATCACATGATGCAACAATTACATGGTCATCTAATAATGAAGAAGTAATTAGTAATAATGGTGTAGTAGTAAGACAAGATACTGAAACTGAAGTTGTATTAACAGCAACAATAACATTAAATGATGTTACAACAACTAAAGATTTCACAGTAACTGTTTTAGCTAAACCTAGTGGTGATGTTCAAGAAGTAACATTTGACTTTAGAATTGGTCAAAATATGGGAACAGAATATAAAACATCAACATTTAATTTCTTTAACGATACTATCTTTGCATTAACTTCTCTAACAAGTACTTGGGGTGGAGTTAATGGTGGAGTTGATGGTGGAATTAAATTTGGTAGTGGATCTAAAAACGGTTCATTTACTATTGAAAGTAGTGAAGTTGTTATAACTAAAGTAGTTGTAACATCTAAATATTATGATAGTACATCAAGTTTAGTAGTAAATGGTACACCACAAACAATAACATCAGAATTTACTGAATATACATTTGATATAAATAGTAATACATTAACTATAGGATCAGATGCTAAAAGAATATGGGTAGAACAAATCACAATATTCTATGAATAATTAATATATTTAATAGTACTCCTTAACCGGAGTACTTCTTTTATAAAAATACTTTGAATATAAAAGTATTTGACATATAAACTAAATAATGTTAATATAAATTTCGAGGTGATTTATAATGAGCAGAAAAGGAAAAATATTAACAACATTAGGTATAACATTAGCATTAATAATAGTAGTTCCATTATTAACAATGGGGATAATGTGGAATAACGAAATAAGAACAGTATCATCAATAAAAGTATTATCTTATAGTGATAAAGAAACAAAGTCAGGACCAGTATATGAAATGACAGTTGCTGGAAATTACTATTTTGATGATTTTGTTGAAATGGGTGGAGTAACTAATGATGATGAATTAATTGATTTTGTTGTAAAAAAAATTACAAAAGGATTGATAGATGTTGAATTAAATTCTCCAGAAATAGGTTGTGCAGGTGTAACAATGCAAACAGAAGATGGAGATAGATTATTTGGAAGAAGTTATGACTTTAGCCCAAATAGAACATCTATGATAGTAACAACTAATCCAAGTCAAGGAAGATACAGTTCAGTTAGTACTGCTGACTTAGGATTCTTAGGATTTTTTAACGAAGATGAAGCAGTATACTTAAATGGAATAAAAGATGAAATAACTTGTATTGCAGCAACTTATACTCCATTAGATGGAATAAATGAAAAAGGATTTTCTTGTGGAATATTAATGACTACACAAGGAGATAATGATACAGGTACAGTAGCAACAGATCAACAAGATAGTACAAAAGCAAACTTTACATCAACAACAATGTTAAGATATATGTTAGATTATTGTGCAACAGTAGAAGAAGCAATAGAATTTGCTCAAAGTGTAAATTTACATGATAGTGCACAAACATCATTTCATTATATGTTAGCTGATGCTACAGGAGCTAGTGCTATATTAGAATGGGTTCCTGAAGGTGGAACTGATACAACAGATAATGATGGAACTAAAAGAGTATTAAAAGTAATAAGAAATGATGAAGATTCACATATTGATGAACAAGCAGGTTTAAATGATTTTCAATATGTAACTAACTTTGTTTTAACACCAGGTTATTATGATTGTGGTGCAGCAAAACCAGGATTAGATAGATATAATATCTTAGCTAATAAAATTAATCCAAATGGAACAAATACACAAGGTATTGTTAAAGATGAAGTTGAAGGTATGAGTGTATTAGAAAGTGTAGCTAGAAGAACACTAAATGAAGCTAATGGTTCAGATGATAGTAACAATGCTACTATATGGAGTTGTCTATTTAATTTAACAGATAAAACATTAACGTGGGTAGGAAATGAACATTTTGATGATCCTAGTTATATCTTTACTTATAAATTAAATAAAAAAGGTGTATTTGAAAGAGTATAAAATTAAAACAAGTATAAGATTAATTTCTTATACTTGTTTCTTTATAAATTAAGATTGATAAATATGTTAAATATGTTATAATAAAATAAATCGGTGATAAGAAGAAGTAAATATAAAATTATTTTTAAGAGAGCTAATGTTTGGTGTGAATTAGTAAATAACTATATTGAATAACATCTTAGAGAGATAGAGGAAATTAAGTAGAACTATCCGTTAACTGCGTTAAAGTTTAAAGAACATATTTATATGTTGAAATAGGGTGGTACCACGATAATATTCGTCCCTTAAAATTAGGTATTTTTTTTATTTATAGGAGGTTATATGAAAAAGATAATAAACATTATTCAAGTAGTTTTATTCTTAATAATAATGTTGTTATTGGTGTTAGATTGGATTATACCAAATGATATATATAACACATTAACAATATTTTGTTTTTCAATAGTGTTAGCATTACACTTTATAACTGAATATAAAAATAAAAAAGTATTAGCAATTATAGCATTAATAGTAAGTATTCTTTGTTTGGTAATGGGAATATTAATTATAATTTATTAGGAGAAAGAGTATGGAAAAAAACAAAAAAAAGATAGCAATGATATCAAGCGTTATATCATTATTATCAGCGTTAGTATTTTTTATATTAATAATGAATGATTTTACAATAAGTGATTTAACATTATTAGTAATTAAAAATATTTTGTTAATTATAATAGCATCAAATGGATTTGTGCAAGCATATTTAAATAAAAATGAAAAAGCACAATGTATTACAAATTTATGTGTAAGTTCTACGATAGTATTGGTAATAATAGTATCAACAATAATGGAATTAATATAGAAGGAGAAAATATATGAAACAATCAATTAGAAATATATTAAAAAATTATAAAGATTTAGATAATAAACAAATCAAAGTATTTGGATGGGTAAGAGGAAATAGAGATCAAAAAGAATTCGGATTTATTAATTTAAATGATGGTACAGCATTTGATGTTGTTCAAGTAGTATATGATAATAAATTAAAAAACTTTAATGATATAACTAAAATAAGAGTAGGTTCTTCAATATTAGTAGAAGGTACTATTAAAGTAACTCCTAATGCTAAACAAGCTTTTGAAATAGTAGCTACTAATATTGAATTGATAGGAGATTCACCTGAGGATTATCCAATTCAACCAAAAAGACATACAAGAGAATTCTTAAGAGAAGTTGCTCATTTAAGACCTAGAACTAATTTATTTAGTGCTGTATTTAGAGTAAGAAGTGTAGCTGCATATGCTATTCATAAGTTCTTTCAAGAACAAAATTTCGTATATGTAAACTCTCCACTTATTACTGCTAATGATGGAGAAGGAGCAGGTTCTATGTTCCAAGTTACTACTCTTGATTTAAATAAAGTTCCTATGGATGATAAAAAGATAGATTATAAAAAAGATTTCTTCGGAAAACAAACAAACCTTACAGTTACGGGACAATTAGAGGCTGAGTTATTTGCTATGGCCTTTAGAGACGTATACACTTTTGGTCCAACATTTAGAGCAGAAAACTCTAATACACAAAGACATGCATCAGAATTTTGGATGATAGAACCTGAGATTGCATTTGCTGATTTAAATGATGATATGGACTTAATAGAAGCAATGGTTAAGTTTGTTATAAAATATGTTAAAGAAGAATGTCCAAGTGAAATGCAATTCTTTGAGGGGTTTGTTGAAAAAGGATTAATTGCTAGATTAGATAATGTATTAACAAATGACTTTAAAAAAGTAACACATAAAGAAGCAATAGATATTTTAATTAAAGCTAATGCTAAATTTGAAAATGAACCTAAACAAGGTGAAGATTTAGCAACTGAACATGAAAAATATTTAACTGAAGTTCATTTCAAATGTCCTGTATTCGTTACAGACTGGCCACAAGAAATAAAAGCATTTTATATGAGATTAAATGATGATAAGAAAACAGTTGCTGCTGTTGACTTATTAGTACCAGGTAGTGGAGAATTAGTTGGTGGATCTCAACGAGAAGAAAGAATGGATGTATTATTAGATAGAATGAAACAATTCAGTGTATCACCAGAAGAAATGTCTTGGTATTTAGATTCAAGAAGATATGGTGGATGTAAACATGCTGGATTTGGTTTAGGATTTGAAAGATTAATTATGTATTTAACAGGTGTAGAAAATATTAGAGATGTTATTCCTTTCCCTAGAACACCTAAAAATTGTGAATTCTAAAATAAAAGAAAGAGTAAGGAGAAAATAATATGGATATTAAAGTAGAAAATAATGTATTTAAAGGTGTTTTAGAAATACCTTCAATGTATAAAAAAATTAAAAGAATTACTTTTGATGTAAAAGGTACTGATGAAGAATTAACTAATATGCTAGTTGAATTACAAACTAAATTAAAAGAAAATAAAAAATATTTAATAGATATGATGTTTTATTCATCAATTAAATATGTAGCAAGATGTGGACTTCAAAGACACTTAACTATCGGTGATGATCTTGTATCTAAAGAAGGTTTAGACAAATTAGAAGAATATGCTAAATCAGTTAATTTATTAAGTGGATACAAAGGTTATGAAGGTGATGTAAGAAAATTTGTTGAAGATAATTTTAAATCATGTGATATTGGATTAGTTACATATGATTTTGAAGTAGTAGAATTTATTTTACATTCAAAAGGTGGATTTGCTATTACACCAGCACCATTAGGATCTGGTTATAATGATGATGAAGAAGAAGCTGAATACGATGAGTATGATTGTCAAGAATTTTGGAATCAAATAAGCCAAGAAGTTTGGTGTGGAGATTATATTGAATTTAATGCTGACTTAGTTGGTGGAGTAGAATTTCATTAATAAATTTAAGAATAACTATTTACTTAGTTATTCTTTTTTTTATAATTTGAAATTATTTCTTCATATATGTTATACTATGAATAATATTGGAGGTATTGTATGAAAGATGTATTTTGTATAAAATGTTCAAACAAAGAACAAATAAATAAAGTAGAAGGAAAATATAACTGCTCAAAATGTGGCTGTGAATTAAATGTTGAAGAGTCTCAATTAATAGCAACATTTTCTGAAAATATAATTTTGAATATTCAAAAGAAAATAAAAAAAATAGAAACTACTGATGATTATGATTTATGTTTAAAAATAGGTCAACTATATGAGGATCGTTTAATTATAGCAAAAGACCCTTTAAATTTAGCAATAAGTAAAGGTAATATAGATGCAATGTATACATTAGCAAATAGTCATATTATCCATACAGATAAATCACGTAGTTCAGCTAATATTCTTCAAGAAGAGAAATGTGCTTACGATTTATTTATGAAAATAAAAGAGTCTGGAGATGAAAAAATTTCTAAAAGATTATTAATGTTTCCAAAAGATAAAGTAGAGAATCCTGTACGTTCAGTTTCAGGATGGCGTGGACCTCGTAGTATTAATGTTGAATTAGAAGATATTATTAAAATAGACCCATATTTAGAAGTGTTAAGAAATCATGAGGAAATTCAAATTGTAACAAGAGATTTAATATTTCAAACATCTCATACATTTAGAGATAAAACAGCATATGACTTAAAATGTTTAGTAGTTAATGATTATGTTAAAAATATAAACAATGCAATTTTTAATAGTGTTGATACATTAGTATATTTAGGAGAAAAAGGATTCCCTAATTTAGAAGGATTTTATACAACTAAAGTAAAAGAAGTTATATTTATTAATTCAGGATTTTTATCAGGAAAAAAATACTTGTGTGAAGGGTGTGATTATATAATTAATAACTTCACAACTTTCAATGATAAAGAAAACTTTATAAAAACATTAAGTAAAAATAATGATAAGATGAAAGATTTAACAAAAGAAATAATATTAAAATCTAATATTAATGTTGTTAAATTTCTAATAGATAATAATATAGTTAAATATGAAGTGTTAATGAATTGTTTAACAAATGAGTTATCTAATGAAAAGAAGTTAATTATAATGGACTCTATAAATAAATCATCTGAAAAAGATAAAGTTGATCACATTAAAAAAGAAGAAAGAAAAGAAAATCTTGATTTAGGATTTACTGAATTTTCAATTAAAGATTTTAAAAACACTTTTACTTGTGCAATTAAAGATGATTTTATTGAAATAGGTACATATAAATTAAACGAAGAATCAATAGTATTCCCTGGAGTAATAAATAAAGTAAGTAATTATTTTATAAAAAAACAAAAAGATAATTTAAATGTAAAGAAAATATATTTTGAAGAAGGAGTTAAAGTTATTAAAGGAACAGATGCTTCATTTCATAATTTTTCATTTTTAGAAGAAATATACCTTCCTAGTACTTTAGAATATATTGATGAAGATGTTTTAGAATCTTTACGTAGTTCAGTAAATGTTTATATAGGTGAAGATAAAAAATATGTAATATGTAATGATAATACATTACTAAGAGTTAATGGTTTAGAAAATTTAAAAGATGTTATAATACCAGAAGGAGTAAAGTCTATTAAAAAAAGACTATTTAAATCAACTAGTATTACGAGTGTATCATTTCCTAAATCTATTCAGACAATCAATAGTGGAGTGTTTTCATTTTGTGGTAATTTGAAAAATGTTGAATTTGCTCCCTTAGATGATAACTTAGTTATTGGAACTAATGTATTTTCATTTTGTGAATCCTTAAAAGTTGTTAATCTACCTGAGGGTACGACACATTTAAAAGACACATGTTTTAGTAGTTGTAAAAATTTAAATGAATTAAATATACCAAGTACATTATCAGTTATTGAATCAGGAGTATTTGAAAAATGTAGTTCGTTAAATGTTATTTCAATAAGTGATGAAAATAAAAATTTAAAATTGTTAGATAAAGTATTATATAGTGATAACCAAGTAATAAAAGTTTTGAAAGAATTTGATAAAAAATCTCTTACTATATTAGAAGGAATAACATCAATTTCAATGTGTGCATTTGAAGATATGAAAACACTAAATTCTATAATATTGCCTGAATCATTAGAGGTAATATCATCATTCGCTTTTAATGGTTGTTCGAACTTGTTAAATATAAATTTACCTATCAATATAAAAGAAATAGGATATGCTGCATTTAAAAATACAAACTTATCAAAGGTTATTTTACCTAATATAACAAAGGTAGAAAGTGCTACTTTTGCTGGATGTAAATTGTTATCAGAATTATATATTCCTAATACTGTAACAAAAATAGGAGAAGAAGCTTTTCTACATTGCGAAAGTTTAATTTCATTTGAAATTCCTACAAGTGTAACTAGAATGGATAGAATGGCATTTAGTTTAAGTTCAGACAGTAAAACTAAAGGTGTTATCTATACTGAATTAAAATCTCAACCAGCTGACTGGAATAGAGTGTGGAGTGGTGGTAGAAAGATAGAATGGGGAAATAAAAAACCTTAATATATTTTAAAAAAATTACGTAACAACAAGATAATGTGAAATTGTTATCTATATTTATAAAAAAATAATAGTATTAATACTACTATATTGTGATATTACAAAAAGAGACTTTTATTATATTATAGTCTCTTTTTCTTTTATTATTTTTAATAATAATGTAAAATAAAAAAGAAGTATTTTAAAGGAGATAAATTATGAAAAAAATTATCACATTAATAATTACCATATTAGTAAGTTTTTCATTAACAGCTTGTTATAAGGCTGAGGAAGACAATCATATTATAGATATAGTAAATGAAATTATAATGCCTACACAAGTATCAAACTCATTTGATTTGTTATTGGCTAAAGAAAATGTTGAATTATCTTGGAAATCAAATAGTGAATCAATAACTATTTCTAAAGATAAAGCTATTGTTGAACAATCTGATGTTGATGTTAATGTTAAATTAACACTAACAGCAAAAAGAAATGAACAAACTTTATCCAAAGATTTTAGTATGACAGTTCTTAAGAAAGTAGTATTAAATCCTGATTATACTATTTATACTATAGAAGAACTATTTGATTTAGAAGATGATACTAAAATTAAATTAGAAAGTGTAACAGTTGCAGACTCTTATTCAAGTGGTACACATTTTACTGATGGAGAACATGTTATATATGCATATAGGACATCAAATTTAACAGTTGGTGATACTTATGAAATATTAGCTACTAAATCATCTTACGGTGAAGGTGTTAATAAAGCTAATCAAATTTCAGTTGTTACAGCAACTAAAATAGAAGATGATAGTAAAGTCTTAGAACCAATTAAAACAACTATAGAAGAATTAGTTACAACTACTAACTTCTCTTATTACAATATAACTGGTACAGTAAGTATTGAAGATGATTCTTTATTTATAAAAGACAACGAATTTAAAGTTGAAGTATCTTCTTATAACAAAAAAGAATCATTAGAATTATTATCTTTATTTGAAAATCAAGAAGTAAATTTAAATGTTTATATTACTGGTGGGCAAGAAAATAGAACAGTTTTAACTTATGTTGATGAAACAAGTATTGATGCTAGTGATATTGCATTAGCAAATGCTGCATCTAATTTTATAAGTATTCCTATTTCAGTTAAAGAAGATATTACATTACCTAATACTAGTACTTTCAATACAACAATAACATGGTCATCTGATAATGAGGCTGTTTTAAGTGGTGAGGGTGTTGTAAATAGATTAGAAGATGACACAACAGTTATCCTAACAGCAACAATTACATTAAATGAAGTAAGTATTACTAAAGACTTTGAAGTTATTGTAATAAGTTCATTACAAATAGATTTAGAAGATTTATTTATTTCTGAATATTATGAAGGTAAAAGTTATGATAAATACATAGAAATATATAATCCAAATGATACTGAAGTTAATTTATTCGGGTACTCAATTAAAATAGCAATAGATGGTGCAGATTTTACATTAGAAGTTAAATTATCAGGAACATTACAAGCTAATGAAGTAATTGTTGTGGCATCATCTGATTCTAGACTTAGCGATAATATAACTGATGCTGTAACAAATTTAGGTGATAATGGTATTTTTGATACACTAGCTTATCGTATAAATGGAAATGATACAATCGGTTTATTTTATGAAGAAGAGTTAGTTGATATATTTGGTGTTTTAGGTGAAAATCCTGGATCGAAATGGAATTTAAGTGATGGTGGTTCTACGGTTGATCATAGAATTATTAGGAATCCTGAATTTGGAGCAAATCCATCTTGGAATACATCTGAATGGACTACAACAGCTGTTTCAGCTGCTGGTGAATATATTGATAACTTAGGTAAACATACTTATACAGGAGGGGTTTTATGAAAAAAATATTAATTTTATTAACAGTTTTATTAACAATTAATTTTACTCCTGTAGTTACAGCAAAAACATTTGATAATGTTGGTGATGAAAATCAATACTTTGGATATGTTTCAAACTATAGTGAAAGTTATTATTCATCACTTACTGGTTTATATGGTACTGATTTTAGAGCGGAATTAAATGATGTTATAACAGATAATTTTGTTTGGCAAAATTATAATTCATCAACTAGAT
The DNA here is from genome assembly GCA_044432925.1 of bacterium. GTDB lineage: Bacteria > Bacillota_I > Bacilli_A > Acholeplasmatales > Anaeroplasmataceae > JAWXUE01. The sequence continues at coordinate 65,410 of JAWXUE010000002.1, forward strand.
ATACAATATTACCAGAAGCAGATGCTGTTTACGGACAAGAAGGAATGGTTTATTGTATTTATTCAGGACAAATATTTTATGCTGAAGATAGTACTACAGCAGGTCCTAATGGTTATATGTGGAATACAGAACATGTTTGGGCGAAATCTCATGGTTTCCCTTCAACAAGTCAATTACCTTATAGTGATTATCATCATTTAAGAGTAGCAGAGAAAAATACTAATTCAAGAAGAAATAATAGATTTATTGGTTCTGTTGATGGATTAGATTATAATACTGATGATTTTGGTAATAAATATACAACTGATACATGGGAACCAAGAGATAGTGTTAAAGGTGATGTTGCTAGAATGTTACTATATATGGATGTTAGATATGATGGTGAAGAATCTACTGAGATAGATTTAGTGTTATTAGATGATTATGAATTTCCTGATAGTGTAGGAGCACCTCATATGGGACATTTATCAACTTTATTAGAATGGAATAAAGAAGATCCTGTTGATGATAGAGAAAGATATCGTAATGATGTAATATATTCTTATCAATTTAATAGAAATCCTTTTATTGATCATCCTGAATATGCTGATATGATTTGGGGAGAAGTTGTTGAAGATGAATTATTATCTGAATATTTTGATGAGTTCGTAGAAAGTATTGATTCTAATATTACTTCTGATTCACAAAAAGAATTAGCAATAGCTTATGCTTTATATAATAAATTAACAGTTTCACAACAATTTTTAGTTACAACTTATGATATTTTAGAAGGATATTTAATTACTTATAAAAATATAACAAGTTATTCAGAAGATGAATTAGAAATTATCTTTGACTTTTATGAAAATTTACTTTTATTAGATGATATTTTAAACGGTAATTTTTATTATTTAGAAAGTTATTTATAGGAGGATATTATGACTAATAAACAAAAGAAACAATTAAAAACAATAATTAGTATTACTGTTGCTCTTATAACTCTTATAGTTGCTGGTGTATCTTGGTTAATGTTAAAAATAACTACTCCACCTTCATTAGAGAAAATAATTAGTGAAATTAAATTTGATTTATCAGAAATTTCAATGCAATCAACAATTACTAATGGTGATTCAGAATTAATATTTACATATATAATAAGTGAAGAAAATAACTATATTAAAACTATTGAAGAAGAAAATGATGAAATAAGAACAACTGTTTTATATAAATCTGATGATACATATTATTTATATAAAAAAACAACAACAGAAGTTGTTATTGAATTAAATGAAAATGATGGTTTAAATATGTTTGATGCTTTAAAAGGTGATGTTGTAAATTTAGATGATTATTTAGATGTTAATTATGATAGTATAAAATATTATAATTATGATGAAAATAAAATAACTTACTCAAATTACAGAGGAAATATCTTTTATGATAATGTATTATTATTTGAAAATGGTAAATTAATAGAATTATCACAAACATTTACTAGAAATAATACGATTAATACAGTAAATTTAAAAATAATCAATGATTATAAAATAGAAATACCTGTTATACAATAGATAACGTTTACATAAAAAAACTTTATATTTCACAATTTTTTCATTTAAAAAAAATATATAAAATGTTATAATATAAATATCATATATAAGACCAAAAACGGTGGTCAAGTTTCTACCTCAAGCCTAACTTCTTGAGACTATGATATAAATTACACGAGTATAATAATTTATAGATTAGAGAGACTATTTAATAGTTTCTCTTTTTTTATGTATGATACGCAACTTTTGTGTTGAAATATATAAGATTAATTGTTAAAATATAAGTGTACAAAATAATAATAGTTTATAACTAGGAGGATTTCCAAATGGATGTAAAATTAACTGGCTTAACAAAAGTATTTACTCAGGTAAATAAGAAAGAAGTTACAGAGGTAAGAGCGGTAGATAACTTAGATATCGTTATACCTTCAGGTAAGTTGATAGGTCTATTAGGACCATCGGGATGTGGTAAATCAACAACGTTATATATGATTGCCGGATTACACAATCCAACAGGTGGTAATATTATCTTTGGTGATGAAGATGTTACAGGGTTAACACCAGATAAAAGAGGTATTGGTTTAGTTTTCCAAAACTACGCATTATACCCTCATATGACTGTTAGAAAAAATATACAGTTCCCGTTAGATAATATTATTTTAAATGAACAAGATTTAAATGAAGATGGTACACCGAAAATGGAAGAAGTAAAAACTATTTCAGGTACTAAAATCGTTATTGATGAAGAAGGTAACGAAAAAGAAGAAAATGAATATGAAATTGAATTAAAACCAGTATATAAAAAGAGAAAATATACAAAAGAAGAAAAAAATGAATTAGTAGTTTGGGCTGCTAAATTAGTTCAAATAGAAGAATTATTAGATCGTAAACCTGCTCAAATGTCTGGGGGACAACAACAACGTGTTGCTATCGCTCGTGCATTAGTAAAAAAACCTAGAGTTTTATTATTAGATGAGCCTTTATCAAATCTTGATGCAAGATTAAGATTACAAACAAGAGAAGAAATTAAAAGAATTCAAAGAGAAACAGGAATTACTACTATCTTCGTAACACATGACCAAGAAGAGGCTATGAGTATTTCAGATGAAATCGTAGTAATGAAAGATGGTTTATTACAACAAGTTGGTGAACCTCAAGCTGTTTATGAAGATCCAGAAAATAAATTTGTTGCACAATTCTTAGGAACTCCACCAATTAACTTCTTTAATGGTAAAGTTAAAGATAAAAAAATTATGGTTGGAACTCATGAATTAGGTACATTAGATATTGCTGATCAAGAAGTATCAGTAGGTGTTAGACCTGAAGCGTTTGAAGTTGTTACAAAAGAACCAAATTTCCAAGCTGAAATATTAAATGTTGAAAGAATCGGTAGAGATATGTCAATTGTTTGTAGACATATAGATTGCGAAAAAGATACATTTAAAGTTATAACAGATTCTGATGCTTTAGTTAAAGCAGAAGGTCAAGCTAAATTCAAAGTTAAAGCAAATAAAGTATTTGTATTTAACAAAGAAACAGGAATGAGGCTTAAATAATGTTAGAAACAAAAAACAACCTTAAAGCTTGGTTATATTTATCACCAGTATTAATATTAATGGGGATATTTACATTTTATCCATTATTTAATACGTTATTATTAGCATTTAAAGAGTACGAGTTTGTTTTAAATGCATATGAAATTGGTATTCCAACATTTACAAAGTTTGGATTTGCTAATTTTGCTTATGTATTTGCGGATGCAAAGTTTAGAACAGCTATAACTAATACATTATTAATTGTATTTGTTTCAGTACCTTGTTCAATAATATTATCATTATTGATAGCAGTAGCATTAAATTCAATTAAACCATTAAAAAAAGTATTTCAAACAATATTCTTTATACCTTATGTAACTAATGCAATTGCAATTGGGATGGTATTCTCAGTAATATTTAGTAGAGATACAGGTTTATTTAACGCATTACTAAGTTTATTTAATATAGATAATGTCGATTGGATTAATAGTGGTTCATCGCAACTTACAAGAATGTTTGTTTTACAATTATATATTGTTTGGTCATCATTACCATTTAAGATTTTAATTTTCTTAAGTGCATTACAAGGTGTTGATAAACAATATTATCAAGCAGCACAAATTGATCATGCAAGTAAATCAACAGTATTAAGAAGAGTAACTATTCCTTTAATTTCACCAATCATTGCTTATTTAACAATAACATCATTTATTGGTGCATTTAAAGAATATTCTTCAATTATAGGATTATTTGGTACTGATGCAGGTCCAGCAGCTCAAAGGGGTACTATGGGAACTATAGTATGGTATATTTATCAATTCTTAGGAAAAGATAACATTCCTAACTCAGATGGAGTAGCAGCAGCGGCCGCAGTTATACTACTATGTATAATCTTATGTATTACAGCTGTAAATATGTATATAAGTAAAAAGAAAGTACATTTTTAGGGGGTAAGAACAATGGAAAATAAAATAAACGTTGAACAGATTCAAAAAGCACAAAAAATTACCTCTATAATAAATAAAATAATAGTATATACATTCTTATGTTTTATGGCAATTATTGTATTAATTCCATTCTATTGGATGATAAATACAGCATTTAAGAGTTCAAATGAGGTTTTACAATTCCCACCTACATTGTTTCCAAATACAATAGTATGGGAAAACTTTACACATGTTTTAACAACATCTAGTTTTGCTAGATATTTAGGAAATACAGTATTTGTTGGGGTTATATCAACTATATGTACTATTATAACAACAACATTAGGAGCATTTGCTTTCTCAAGATTAGCATTTAAAGGTCAAAATTTATTGTTCTCAATCTTATTAGCAACAATGATGATTCCTGGAGAAATGTTTGTTATCACAAATTATATTACAGTTTCAAACTTTGGATGGTTAAACTCATATCAAGTATTGATAGTACCATTCGTAGTAAGTATATTCTATATATTCTTATTAAGACAAAGTTTTAAACAAATACCAAATGAATTATATTATGCAGCAAAAGTAGATGGTACAGGAGATTTTAAATATCTAATTAAAGTTATGATACCAATTGCTAAACCAACAATTATTACAATTATTATATTAGATTTAATGGGAGCTTGGAATTCATATATATGGCCAAATCTTGTTAATGAAGCAGAATATAAATTAATATCAAACTGGATGAGAGATTCGTTTACGGATACATTAAATGGTATTTCACAAGTGAACTACCAAATGATGTCATCATTCATAGTAACAATGCCTTTATTCTTAGTATTCATCTTCTGTAGAAAGTTTATTATGCAGGGTGTATCAAGAAGTGGGATTAAAGGGTAATAAGTGGTATAACTTAGGCTAGACCTAATTTATATATAAAAAAATCAAGGAGAAAATTATAATGAAATTTAAAAAAGTTTTAACTTTAGGATTAGTTGCAACTTCAGCATTAACATTAAGTGCTTGTGGTGGAAGTTCAAGTAGTGACGGAATTGTTTTCTGGCATACAATGGGAGAAGCTAATATGGCAGTATTAGATTCAATTATTGCTGACTTCAACAAAATTTATCCAGAAATTAAAGTAACTCATGCTGCACAAGGTGGATTTGATGAGTTAAAAGAAAAAGTTTCAACTGCAATTCAAGGTGGAAATGAACCGAACTTAACTTACGTTTATCCGGATCATGTTGCATCTTACTTATCTCAACAAGTTGTTGTTGATTTAGATACATTCATTGATAATACTAATAAAATTTCTTCAACTGGTATTGCAACAACTGATGCATTTGAAGATGATATCATTGGATATTCAACTGATGAACAAAATGACTTTATTGAAGGTTACTGGAATGAAGGAAAAGTTTATAACTCTTTAGGAACAATGTTCTCATTACCATTCTCAAAATCTACAGAAGCTATGTACTATAATAAAACTGCATTTGATGCAAATGGTTGGTCAGTTCCAACTACTTGGGATGAAATGTGGGCATTATGTGCAACAATTAAAGCTACTGAAGGTTACGAAGATGTAACTCCTTTTGGATATGATTCAGAAAATAACATGTTTATTACATTATTAGAACAAAATAACTTACCTTATACTTCTAATGATGCAAGTAATAGATATACATTTAATACAACAGAAGCAGTATCATTATTTACTGATATTCAAAAATATTATAATGCTGGATATTTCACAACTAAAGCATTATCTGAGGATGAATATACTTCAACTCAATTTAAAGCTCAAGATTTATTAATGACTATCGGTTCTACAGGTGGAGCATCTTATAACTTACCTGATAAAGATGGTGATGGTGAATACGTATTTGAATACGGTGTAACAGCTATCCCTCAAGAAAGTAACCCAATGTTAGGTGATGCAGTATCTAAAGTAATCCAACAAGGTCCTTCTTTAGCAATGTTAAATGATGGTTCTGAAAAAAATATGCAAACTTGGTTATTTATGAAATATTTATTATCTCCAGAAGTATCTGCGACATATTCAATGTCAACAGGATATTCTCCAGTTAGAAAATCTTCTTTAGAATTAGATTATTTCCAAGAATTTGTTGGATTAGGAACAATTCAAGCAAATAGTTTACAAGTTGCAATTGAGCAAAATGATTCATATTATACTTCATTAGCATTTAATGGTTCATCAAATGCTCGTGTACAAGTAGGATTCATTATGGAAAAAATTTGTTTATCAGGAACTGATGTTGCTCAAGCATTTAAAGATGCAATTGATGAATTAAAATAATTTAGAAAAGAAAAAAAATATGAAAAAAATTATAATAATTATAGCTCTAGCATTTAGTGTTTTATCACTAAGTGCTTGTGGCTCAGAAAAAATGGAAGACTTCGCTTCTGGTGTAACATTAGATGCATCAAAATACGAAGGTAAATCTTTCCTTAACGATGGTATAGGTGAAGTAACTTTATTTAGAAATGTAGATGGAGATACTGCACACTTTGTTGATGGAACAAGTGAATCATTTAGTGTTCGTTTTTTAGGAGTAGATACTCCTGAATCAACTGGTAAAATTGAATTATGGGGTAAAGGTGCTTCAAAATTCACAGCTGATAAATTAAGCAATGCTGAAACAATTGTTTTACAAAGTAATTCATCTTCAACTGAATCAGACTCAAATGGTAGATATTTAGCATGGGTTTGGGTTGATGGAAGATTATTAAATCTTGAATTAGTTCAAGAAGGTTATTCTATGTATGGTTCAGTATCAGGTTCACCTTATGCATCAGTAATGATGGATGCTGACTTACAAGCTCAAGCATTTAAATTAAGAATTTGGAGTGATGAAGAAGATCCAGATTACTTTTATGGTGATGCTGTTGAAGTAACATTAAAAGAATTAAGAGATAATATTGAAGAATATAACGGTTTAAAAGTTACATTTGAAGGTATTGTTTATAAAGCACCAGGAACTGATGGTTACTTACAAGCTGAATTCGAAGGTAAATATTACGGAATATATGTGTTTACACAATATAGTTCTGAAATTGCTAAAGCATTCGATATTGGTAACGAATTACAAGTAACTGGACAAGTTGCATATTATGAACCAACTGTAGGTAGCGGAAGTTATCAAATAGTTGATGTTAAATATAGCACAATTCAATCATTAAAAACAGAAGATGATATTAAAATATTATCTACTAAAAATCCTGTTGTTATAAATGAAGTTTTATTACCGGAATTAGATATTGAAATTAATCCAAATTTAGAAAGAACATTAGTTCAAATAAATGGTTTAACAGCAATATCAGATGGATCATATACAGCTGCATCATCTGGACATATTACTCTTATATGTGTAGATGAAGATGGTAATAAAATACAAGTGTATATTAGAAAAGATTATTCAGTTAATTTTAATAGTGTTAAGTTAACTAGCCATACTCAAATAATTACGTATTGTCAATCAAATACGATAAATATTAAAGGTATTGTTACTCAATACCAAGGTAATTTCCAAATTGAAATAACTTCATCTGGGGATTTCATTCTATAAAAATCAAGGAGAAAAACATGAAAAAATTATTAATTGCTTTATGTAGTATTGGTGTTTTATTTAGTATGACAGCATGTGGCGCTAGCGAAGAAGATATAGCTGACGTAGCAAATGCTAAAACAAGATTATATTATGATATATTTGAATCAGCTGTTGCATCTGATTTCACATTAACAACTAATTGTGCTTTTGATGTAAAAGCTACTTACAAATCAAGTAACGAAGATGTTATTGAAATTGTAACAACTGATGGTGTAACAACTGGTGTTGTTACAAGACCTGCTGAAGATGAAGAAAATGTAAAAGTTACATTAACAGCTACATTAACTAAAGGTGATGCAAAAGATACTAAAGACTTTGAAGTTGAAGTTGCTAAAATGCCTTCTGCTGAAAAAGTATCAATTGAATCAACATTTAACGCTACAAGTAATTACGTAAATTTATGTGAAGGTACTATTGTTGTATCTACAGTTGTAAAATACGGATTCTATGTAACTAATAATGCTGGATTATATGTATATGTTAACTCAGATGCAAAACATCCATCAACTTTAGCTGCTGGTGATAGTATTACAGTTGTTGGTCAATTAGCAACAAGTGCTGGTAGAGTTCAAATTACTATGGATTCTATGTCAGTAGTAACTACTGGACAAACAGTAACTAATGTACCTGCAGATATCGAATTATCTGAATTAAATGATTTAAAATCAGAACAAGATTCTTACGGATACTTTACAATTGAAGGTATCGTATTAGTTTCTGAAATTGGTGGATATGATACTACAAGAATAGTAGATGCTGAAGGTAATACTTATATTACATTCCATTACCATTCAACTGCATTATCAACTTTAAACACTTATGAAAATCAATTAGTTGAAGTAAATGTTTATACTTATCAAATGAATTCTACAGTTGGTATGTACATCTTATTTAACGGTGTAGCAGCTGATATTACAGTTAAAGATGCTAACCCGACAATCCCTGAAGAAACACAACCTGAAGCAACAGTTGTAACTTTCGAAGAATTTTATTCTTCAGCAAAAGGTGATTATGTAACAATAGAAGATGTAACAATAGTTGCTAAATCTTCAGAAGGAACATTTGTTACTGATGGTACAAACACTTTATATATTAGAACATTAGCAAATCAAGAAGTAGGATCTGTAGTTAATGCAACATTTACAAAAGATACTTATAGTAGTTCTGTAGTAGGTGGAAACGATGCAACATTTGAAGTTGTTGCTGATGGTGTAGCATCAACTGTTACTCCAACAGATATTACAATTGCTGGATTAAATGATTTAACAGCTAATGATGCAAGTATTATTACATCTTATACTGTAACAGGTACTTTAGAATATATTACATCAGGAAGTTATACTAACTTATACTTAGTTGATGGTGATGATAGCATAGTTATTAACTACTTAAATGATGCAACATCATTAAGTGTTTTAGCTGATTTAGAAGGACAAGAAGTAACAATCAATGTATTTATTTTCTATATAACTACTGCTCCAGTTGTTAACGTATTCTTCTACGGAACAGCAGATGATGTAGTTACAGCTTAATATAAAATTTAGAAACCCTTATGGGTTTCTTTTTTTTATGTAAAATTGTGTTATTAATTTATAAAATATCATTAATATGTTATAATAAGACATAAAGCGGGTGTTAATATGATTTTATATAATTCAATAACAAAAAAAATAATATTCTTTTTCACTATAGGATTAGGAACAATAATAGTAGGACATATATTAGTAACTTTATTAATAAACAATACAATGTTTTATGGTACGCTATCAATGTTAACTTTCTTTTTATTATCAACAATAATTTTAACTTGTTTATCAATATTAATTGTTAAAACAACTAGAAAAACAAAAGCAATATATAAAGAGATATTAGAAAATTGTGATCCTAAAAAAGCATTAATACAAGTAGATGATTGTTTAGATGATTTATTATCTAAAAAACATTTACCAAAATTAAAGTTATTAAAAGTAATGATATTATTTAGATTAGGTGAATATGAAGATGCTAAGACTGTATTAAATGATAATATTTATGAAAGTACATCTGATAAAACAACAATTATCTTATGGGAACATAATAAGAATATGATAGCATCAGCATTAAAAGATTATGATATAAAAGAAAAACATGAAAACTTTTTAGAATTAATAAAAGCATTTCCTAAAGAAGCTAACTTTATAAAAGAATATCAAGAAGCTCAAATAAATTATTACAATCTTTGTATAAATCAATTTGATGGTTTAATAGAATATTATGAAAAAGAATTAAGTATTTGTAACACGAATGCTGAAAAAGTAAGTTACAATGCTAATCTAGCAAAAATATATAGTAAATCAGATAAAGAAAAAGCAAAAGAATGTATAGATATAGTATTACAATTAGGTAATACAATGAAAGTAGTAGAAGATTGTAAAAAATTATTGGAGGTATTATAATGAAAAAAATAATAACATTAATATTTAGTTTAGCTATAATAACTACACTTAGTGCTTGCGGTAAAGATGAAGTAGTAGTAGACTTATTATTTTCTGAATATGTAGAAGGTGCTCAATATTCTAAAGCAGTTGAAATATATAATCCATTAGATAAAGCAGTAGACTTAAGTAAATATTCAATAGGTGTATATAAAGATGGTCAAACATTAAAAACATATGATATAAAATTAGAAGGTACACTAGAATCAAAAGGTTGTTATGTTGTAGCATATAATGAATCTAGTCAAGAACTACTAGAAAAAGCAGATTTAATAACAGAGGATTTATATTTTACAGGTGATGATCCTATTGTTTTATTTAATGGAACTAAAACAATATCAACACTAGGATTAATAAGTTCATTATCAGTAGTATATGGTAGAGATACAACAATGGTAAAATTAGATGCTGATTCTAATATAGGAAATAATAAATATATAAAATCTGATTGGATAGAATATGTTTGTGATGAATACCAATACTTAGGTACAACAGAACATGATATAACATTAGAAGATTTACTTGCTGGTCCTCAATTAATTGATGAATGGCTTAATACTCCATTCTTTCCTGAAGGAACAACAAGTACTAACTTTTTAACTAGAACTGGAACAGGTGGAGCTGAAGAAGTAAAATTAAAATATCATAATGATGGTGATACAACAATATTCTATTATCCAGAATCATGGGATTATTTAAATTTAGATGAAACAGAAAATAGATTAAGATACTTTGGAATAGATACACCTGAATCTTCATCAAGTGTAGCACCAGATCCTTGGGGGAAAACAGCTTCAGCATATGTTGAAGAAATATTAAAAAATGCTACAACAATACATATTCAATCAGTAGAAGGATATACAGTAAGTGGTTCATTTAATAGATTACTAGGATTAGTATGGGTTGATGGAGTATTATTACAAAATGAAATAATTAAAATGGGTTATTCAGAATTTACACATTCAACATTACCATTTGGTGAAAGTAACTTCCCTATAACATCATATTTAAAATATAATGCCAATTTAGCTGAGTTAAAAGGTCTAGCTATATGGGGACAAAAAGATCCAACATGGAATTACGATACAAATTTACCTTTATAAAGGAATGATACAATGAAAAAATACATAATATTAATTATATTCTTTGCTGGGTTATTTATGAATTTCTACTCAGTATATAATAATGAAATAAATAATCATCAAAAACAATTAGTTGTTGAAGCAGCAGAATCTAATAATTACGATTTCTTTTTAAAGTTAAATACATATTATGAAGAAACATACGAATTCAACAATAATTATGTTTTAATAAATAAAATTTATACTGATTATAATGATACATTAAGTTATAATGTTATAATTAGACATTTAGACGATTTAGAATTATTAAGTGATGAAGATTTAGAAATAACATTCACAGGTGATGAAGGTACTCTAACAACTATTCAATACACTTCATATTACAATGCATATAAAATATTTAATTTACAAATAGCTAAAGATGATATTGTAGAAAATTGTGGAACATTAAATAATATATCTTTAAAAAACCAAGAAGGAGAAGTTAAATTCTCATATGATCTTAATATTAACTTGGATAATTTAACAAAAGAATATTTAGAAAAACAAGAAAAAGGTTATACTGAATTAGAAACAAAAGAGTTGTTAAAACTTGATTCATATAGCAATATATTTAAACAATTAGCAATATTTTTAGGGTTATATACTATAGCTGTATTACTTTTCTTTGCTGGTAAGTGGATATATATAAATAAATTATAATAAACAAAAGAGGTTTTACTAAAAAAATGGGTTTATGAAAACATTTTTAGTCAGTTTAACTTCTTTTTTTTCTTTATTTTTCGAAAAATATATTGTAAAATAAAAGTGTAGTGAAAGAAGTGTAGATTTTCAAAAAAAAAAGAAAATATAGGAGAAATATAATGAAAAAATTATTTGCTTTAACTTTAACACTTATGTCAGTATTTGCTTTAACAGCATGTAATGACGAAACAACTCCGAGTACATCGGAAAGTGCTGCACAAACTGTACTTAATAGTATAACAGTGCAAACGACAGCTGAGGAAGATTTTACTCTTGAAACAGCTAAAGATGATGTAACTATTACATGGACATCTAGTAACGCTGCAATCGCAATTAGCGGTTCAAAAGCAACAGTTACTCAAGGTGAGTCTGATGTTGATGTTACATTAACAGCAAAAGCCGTAAAAGGTGATGATGAAAAAACAAAAGATTTTTCTGTAAAAGTTCTAAAATTAGAAAAAGTTATTGTAACAACAATAGCTGATGCTCTAACTTCAGAAGATGGTACAACTGTAGAATTAAGTCATGTAACAGTACTTAAATCTTATACAAGCGGTACACACTTTACAGATGGTACAAATGTAATTTATGCATATGGTACAAAAAGCTTAACTGAGGGAGATAGTTACAGTATTGTAGCAGAAAAAGCAAGTTATGCTGGGTCACCTCAAGTTAAATCAGCCGTTATAACAAAACTTGACGGTGTAGAATCAAAAACAATTGAACCAACAGTAGCAACAGTAGCACAAATTAACGCTGTTACAGATGGTTTAGATTATAAATATTATACAGTAACTGGAACAGTTGATGCTTCAGGTGTATTCTTAGTTGATGGTGATGATATGATTGCTATAAGCAGTTATAGTCAAGCAAGTTCAACAACTGCTTTGAAACTATATAATGGTTTAGAAGTAACAATCAATATATTCCTTACAGGAGGATATAAAGATTATAAAGAAGTTTTAACTTATGTAACTGAAGAAGAATTAGCTAATTTAGATATATCTGATTCAGATAGAGTAAATGCAGCAATGAATGTACTTACTATAACAAATGAAACTATGATAGATTTAGAATTACCATTAGTTGGTTCATTAGGAACTACAATAACATGGACATCAAATAATGAAGCTGTATTAGCAGCTGATGGTACAGTTAATAGACAATCAGTTGATACTGATGTAACTTTAACAGCATCATTTACATTAGGAGAAGTAACTAGTACTAAAGATTATGTTGTAACAGTAATTAGTTCTGAACAAACAACATCTACTGATGTATTCATTAGTGAATATTATGAAGGTAAATCTAACGATAAATATATCGAACTTTATAATCCGACATCTTCAGCAGTTGATTTAAGTATTTATAAATTACATATGTATTCAAATGACAATGTAACTGGTACAAATATTACACTTCCAAGTAGTATTCCTGCTTACGGATGCGTTATAATATACAACACATCTTCAAGCGCAACGATAAAAGAATTACTTGCCGATATGATTGCTGATGGGACTGCTATTACAGGTGGTGTAGCTCATAATGGTGATGATAGATTTGCATTATTAAAAAATGAAAATATTATTGATGTTTTTGGAGTGTTAGAAGTACGTCAAGATCTTTCATTCCCTGATGGTGGATCATCTGTAGATCATAGTGTTATTAGACTTGAAGGCTATGGAGCATCAACTACATGGAATACATCTGAATGGAAAACAACTTCAGTAGATGATGATACAGCATTGAATAATTTAGGTATTCATACATTTACAAATGAAGTTTCTGTTAATTTAATAGAAGCAGTTTTAGAAAATAAACAAAATAACTTAGTGTTATAATAATAGGGGAAAATAAAATGAAAAAATTATTAGCAGTTTTATTATGTGCAACATTGGCATTTGGTTTATCTGGATGTGGTGATGATTCTAATTCAGGAAGTACTGGTGGAGGAGGAGACACTTCACCTAACGCGTTTGTTGCTACAACAAACAATACAATCTCTAGCGCAAAAGCAGCTGGAGTTGGTTCAAGTGTAACAGTAGAAGCAGTTATATCTGCATTTGTTTATAATGCATCAGGAAAATGTTATACATATTTAACAGACAAAACAGGTACATTTTATGTACATGGTATTGTATCTGGTAATGTAGGAGATCACATTATAGCAACAGCAACAGTAGCTGAATATAGTGGTCGTCTTCAACTAAGTGGAGTTGGTATTACTTCAACTGTAAAAACAGGAATAAACACTCCTTTAGATGCAGCAATTGATACTGATTTTGCTGGTGTAACTTCAAGTTTAACTGATTTAGGAGTTAATATGTTTAAAGTAACATGTTCATTAGATAAAGATAGTTATGGTAACTATTATTTAGTTGATGCTGATGGAAATAAATTTATGAATTATTCTTCAAGTAGTGATAAAACTGAATTTGCTTTCTTAGATGAACAAACTGGCTCATTTACAGTTGTTGTAGCTGTTCAAGGAACTTCAGGTTCTGGAACTCCACGTGGACAAGTTTTAGCAATAGTTTAATTTTAAAATACTAAAAGTTACTTAGAAATAAGTAACTTTTATTTTATTATAATTTAATAAATAACATACTATAGTATTAAAAATACTTCACTTTTTAATGGATTAATATAATTATCAAGTAAAGTGAAGTTTAACCTTATATCGTTGATTTGTATTTACAAATAATATATAATTAAAATTGAAACAGTATTAAATATGTTCGAAAATATTTTGAAAAGGATGTACAAATATGGAAAATTTTAAAAAGAATATAGAAGAGAAATTTCATGAAATGGCAAATCTAATGGTTGATACAATCCAAGAACCTTGGGATAAAATTGTTTTTGGTTTTGTGCGTGGTGGAAAGTATCGTACGATAGGACAACTTAAACATGTATTATTTACAGGAGATACTGAATATAAAAATTTAGACAATTTATATTGGGGTAAAGATTTTTACAGCGAATGTAACTACAACTTACAAACCCTTAGTTCAGAATTTTACGACTTATGTAAGAAAGATAAACATGATTGGCATGAATTCGCAATGCATATAACTAATGATGGAAATTTTAAAGTAAATTTCTCTTATGAAAAAATAAAAAAATCTAATCCAAACTATATTTCAGAGTGGATAGAGAAGTATGTAAAATAAATATTAGATATAGAAATATCTTTAAGAAGTGTTATTTTGAATAACACTTCTCGTTTATTTAATAAAAAATTGTATTTTAAAGTAAAAAATGTTATTTTGTTATATTAAATAACATGTTATAATATGTATATAAAAATTATGAGGTGAAGATATGAAAAAAATATTAATTAGTTTAGTTTTATTATGTACATTATTTATGGCTGGATGTTCACAAAGTAATAATGGTGAAGTAGAAACTCCAGATAATTCATTAGATTTAGAAGAATTACTTCCATACTATAGTTCAGTTACTGGTTCAGATACAACGCTACAATCTGAATTAAAAGTAATTATTAGTGCTAATGTAAAATCGGTATCATACTCTGATTTATGGGAGATATGTGCAGAAGCAAATGAAGATCCTAATAACTCAAATAATGTAATCCTATTATATAGTGGTTTATCTGTTCACAAAACAGATGATAAGAACACAGGTGGTTCAACAGGATGGAATAGAGAACATGTATGGCCACAATCTTTAGGTGGATATAAAACAGATGCTCATCATGTAATGCCAGATGATTATAAAACTAATAATACTAGAGGTAATAATCCGTTTGCTGTAGGTGGATCGTTTGCTTCAACTAGTACTGGATTTGTAACAACATCTAAATCAAGTGGTTCTACGTTTGAGCCAAGAGATGAAGTTAAAGGTGATGTAGCAAGAATTTGTATGTATGTAGCTGTTAAATATGATTTTGATATTAATATGGTTATTTCAGAATCGTTAGCGTTACAATGGCATGCACAAGATCCTGTGGATGCATTTGAACAAAATAGAAATGATGTTATATTTAGTCATCAAAATAATAGAAATCCATTTATAGATCACCCACAATTTGCATATTCAATTTGGGAATAAAAAATTAAAGAGATAATTTTATAAATAATAATTTAAAATATAAAACTAGATTTGAGCAATAATATATCGCACAAATCTAGTTTTTCTCTTTATAACAATATTTTTTGATTTAATGTTATAATGGTAGTATATAAAATTAATGAAAGTAAGTGAATTAAATGGAAATTTTAATTAAGCCTTTAGAAGGAATATTCTTTAACGATGAAAAAATATTATTAAATGAAAAAGTAGACGAAATAAAGAAACGATTTGATTCTTATGAAGAATCTAAAAAGTCAAAGTGGTCTAATGAAAAAATATGGTTAAGAGAATATGAGATTTGTTTAGAAATTGATAATGATGAAGTTATTTCTATTATGCTTCATGGAGGATATAATTCTAAACACAAAGTAATTTGTTATGATATTAACATATTTGAAAATAAAGCTGATATAGTATTAGATTTATTAAATAAGCAATATAGTGGTAATATACTTGAAGAAGATGGATATAGTTACATATATTATGATACTAGCCTTAGTGTATATAGAGAATTTTTACCAGATGAATATGAAGATGAGGAAGAATTTATTAAAGAATGGTCAAGTGATACATGTTCTAAGGAAGAAGCTAAAGTAATATATGATGAAGATAGTAAAAAAGCATTTTATTGGAATTCTATTTTAATAGGAATAAAAGATTATTATAAAAACATTCTTTAATATTACTATCAACTTTACAATAAAATTTAGTAAAGAGTATTAGTACTTGTAATAATATAAGTGAGCAATATGTTCATTGATTAATTATAAGATATTAATACTTTTTATTTTCGTTATAATTATTCTTTAATTTGAAAGGAGAATTATAATGATTAAAGTAGTATGTGAAACACAAAAAGTACTAATAGATAAATCCTATAATGTAATTAGAAAATCTATTATTGATGGACAAACTAAAATGATAAAACAAATTAATCATACATTGATTAATGTATATCATAAAGTAGGAATGGAAATTAATGAAATAATAGGAGATAATAAGAGGTCTAAGTATGGTGAAGAAACACTTAAAATAATTTCAAGTAGATTAGAAAAAGAGTTTGGAAAAGGATTTGATAAAACGAATTTAAGACACATGCGAAACTTTTATGTGATGTTTCCAATTCACGACACGCTGTGTCGCGAATTAAGTTGGAGTCATTATAGAATACTTATGAAAGTTAAAAATAAAGAGATAAGAGAATTTTATATTGATGAATGTTCTAAATCTAATTGGAGTGTCAGGCAATTAGAAAGACAAATAAATTCAATGTATTATCAAAGGTTATTAGCTAGTAAATATAAAGATGATGTAAGAAGTGAGATACATAGATTAGAACCGAAAGAAGAATATGAGAAAATAATAAAAGATCCATATATTTTAGAATTTTTAGATTTAGACCACTCTTCGAAATATTATGAAAAAGATTTAGAAACATCTTTAATAAATAATCTTCAAAAGTTTCTATTAGAATTAGGTAGAGGATTTTGTTTTGAGGGTAGACAAAAGAAATTTAAATTAGATAATGAATATTATTATATAGATTTAGTATTTTATAATTATATATTGAAATGCCATGTGTTAATTGATTTAAAAATAAATAAACTTACTCATCAAGATTTAGGACAAATGCAAATGTATGTTAATTACTATACAAGAGAATTAATGAATGAATTTGATAATCCACCTATAGGTATTGTATTATGTGCAGATAAAAGTGAAAGTGTTGTTAAATACACATTGCCTGAAGGTAATAATCAAATATTTGCATCTAAGTATATGACTTGTCTTCCTACAGAAGAGGAATTACTTAATGAGATTAAATTAAAAGATTTAGAGAATAATTGATGTGTTTAATCTTCATATTTTCTACATAAATAAACATCAGCAGAATTAATGTATGTTTAGTAAATAATTTAATATATTCAACAAATAAAAAAACAAACGTAAAAAATACGTTTGTTTTTTGTTTAAATTGTTATAGTTATAATTTTATTAATTCATAAGCATTTCTTAAATTATCTTCATCAATTTCTTTTAAAGTTATTACACCTTTATAAGTAAATTTAAATTTATTAATTAATCTTATCATTGATTCATTACTTTTGTGAGTATCAATTCTAATTGTTGTTGTATCGGAATTATCTATACAATATTTAAGTAAAGAAGAAGCTACTCCAGTATTTAAATATTCTTTTAATACTGCCATACGATGTATAGCAACATACTTATCGTTATTACCCCAGAAGTTATCTAGTTCATAATTAGGATCATTATCCTTACACATTACTACACAACCTGTTATTAGGTTTTTAACCATATATTCATTTACATATATTTGATTTAATACTATATCATCAATAATAGTTGTTGCATCAGGATATCCGTTATCTAGATTCCATTGAAGAGAACCACTATCTTTTAATTGTTGTCTTGCTGATTCGATAACATTCATTATACCTTTTAAATCAGCTATTGTAGCTAATCTAATCATAATCCAACATCTATAGTATCATCGTCATCTTCATCTATGATTCCAAGCTCTAAAGCTATATCATAGAAGATTTCATTAAGACCATAATACTCTTCGCCTAACTCATCAAATATTTTGATTGATAATTCGTTTAGTAAACCTATTTCAACATCAGTTGCATGTTGTTTACTTTCTAATATTTTTAAGATTGTCTCTTCGTACTGCGATAATTCAGCAATAGAAGTTTCGTTATTTTCATCAATATTTAATACTTCATCTTTAAAATCGTTAGTATATAATACTAGATTAATAGTTCTTGAAAATTTTTCCATTTCATTGAAATCATTATTAAAAATTCTTGCTCCCATAAGTTCTAGAAGTGTTAATCTATCAAAGATATATTCAAATCCTGTTTGAAATATATTTTCTTCATCATGATCTAAAGTAATATTACTTATATGTTGTTCGCTGTAAAAATCTATTACAGCTAATACATGTTTAAATCTTGATAATAAATTAGAATTGTTCTCAATTAAAAAATTAATTATTTGTTCTTTGTCTTCTTTAAAGTTTATATAATCTTGATAAAAGTCCATTTCGACACCTACTTATTTTTCATATGTGGGAATAATATGATATCTCTAATATTAGTAGTTCCAGTTAATAACATTATTAATCTGTCGATACCAATACCTAAACCACCACAAGGAGGCATACCATATTGTAATGCTTCAACGAAATCCATATCGATTTCTGTAGCTTCATCATTTCCTAAATCTTTTTCTTTTATTTGTTCTTCAAATCTTTGTAATTGATCAATTGGATCATTTAATTCTGAGAATGCATTTGCATATTCAGTAGTACCAATAAATAATTCAAATCTATCTGTATATCTAGGATCTTTATCATTCATTTTAGCAAGAGGAGAAATCTCTACTGGATGTCCGTAGATAAATGTAGGTTGTTCTAATTTCTCTTCAACGAATCTTTCAAAGAATGCATTAACGATATGTCCAACACCAGTATAATGTTTAGGGCATTCTACTTTGTGTTTTTTAGCTAAAGCAGCAGCTTCTTTAAAAGTCATTTCTTTCCAGAAATCTACACCAGTAACTTCTTTAACAGCATCAACCATATGCCATCTTCTAAATCCTGGAGCTAAGTTGTAATCTTTATCATTAAATTTTATTTCATATGTATTATTAATTGTCATACATAAAGAAGAGATACACTCTTCAACTAAATCCATCATACCTTCCATATCTGAATATGCAAGGTAAGCTTCGATAGTAGTAAACTCAGGATTATGTTTGTTACTCATTCCTTCGTTTCTAAATAAACGTCCAATTTCATAAACAGCTTCCATTCCACCAACGATTAATCGTTTTAATGGTAACTCAGTTGCTATTCTTAAATAGAAAGGCATATCTAATGTATTATGATGTGTAACGAATGGTCTAGCAGCAGCACCACCTAATATAGGGTGTAATACTGGAGTTTCAACTTCTAAGAATCCTTTGTCATCAAAGAAGTTTTGAATAGCTCTAATTATTTTAGGTCTAGTCATAGCAACTCTTTTTGATTCTTCATTAACAATTAAATCAACATATCTACGACGTCTTGCTTCCTCAACATCTTGTAATCCAGCATGTTTGTCTGGTAATGGTCTTAATGCTTTAGTTAAATGTGTATAAACTACAGCTTTAACACTTAATTGTCCTGTTTGTGTTTTCATTACAACACCTTCGATACCTACGATATCTCCGATGTCACCTTTTTCAAATACTTCAAAAGAAGTATCTCCAACTGAATCTTTTCTTACATATACTTGAGCGAATCCTTCTCTATCTTGTAATGTCATGAATCCGGCTTTACCTTGTCCACGTTTAGTCATGATTCTACCAGCAATAGTTACTGTTATATTTTTTTCTGCTAATTCTTCTTTAGAGAATTGATCATATTTTTCTAATAATTCAGCAGAATTAGAATCTCTTTTGAACCCTTGACCGAAAGGGGCAATGTTCTTTTCTTTAAGAAAATCTAATTTTTCTCTTCTTATTATTTCTTGTTCTGATAATTGTATTTTTTCCATGTTAACTTCCTCCGTAATATCTTAGTTTATTATATCATAAAACACGTATAATTAAAACTTTATTATATGTCATTTGTTTTATATATTGATATATATTCTCTTTTATCTTCACTCTTAAATAGTGTTGTGCAATCTATATTTTCAATATGTTTTAAATTTTTTTCGTTTTTTAGTAATTGATTGTATTGTTCTGATGGGTAGTAGAAGTATAATTTTATTTCTCTTTTGTTTTTTTGTACTGATGTGTATATGTTATTTAATACTTGTTTTAATATTTCTATTGAGAATGGATTGAAGAAGTAAGCTCCTGTTATTTCATCCCCACTTTGCCACTTCATATTTTAACTTAAATCCATTATAACACGAAAACTCATTGTAGTTATCGTGTTTTTTTCTATTTTACCTATTGACAAACCATTTATTTTGTTATATAATT
>JAWXUE010000003.1:0-29081 GCA_044432925.1 bacterium
ATTAAATGATAAAATATTACCATGATTTTCTAAATATTCAATATCATTCTCATTAACTGTATTAACTAAATGAAATGGTAAATTTAAGTTATATAATTCTTCTAAAGAATATTCTAAATTATCTTCTTCAAATAACTCTGTATTAAATAACACTCCTATTACATCTTTATCTTCTAGTGCAATAATATCTTTATTAAAAATATTAAATACAATTAGTAGTATTAAACATGTTACTGTTAATATAGAAGTGCAAAGTAATATAATTCTATTAATTTTAGTTTTATTAGAAATCTTAATAACTTCTTCATTATTTTTTAAAGTTATTTCAGAAATATCTTCATTAGTAATTAATTGATTTACATCAATATTATAATAGTTACATATTTGTTTAATCATTTCTATATTAGGTAGACTTCTATTTGTTTCCCATTTAGACACAGCTTGTCTAGATATAAATAAATCTTTTGCTAGTTGTTCTTGTGATATTCCTTTTTCTTTTCTAAGTTTAATTAATTTCTCTGATATACTTTCCATATTACTTACCTTCTTTCTTTAACTCTATTATAAATTAAAATAATATGTAATCAATACTTTAGATTGCTACTTTTAGTTGCATATAAAAAATATATAGTGAAATTTATTTAATATCTACAAATAGTATAATGCTTTTAAATGTATCTATGAAAAAACTAGTCTTGTTACAAAAAATGCAAAAGACTAGTTTTCAGCCATTATAATGGTGGATATGTTTGTAATTTAGGTTATGTAGATTTTTTTGCCAAAAGCTTCACTACACTCTCGACGTTTATGAACATTATAAAACATATCAACATTTATATATTATTTTTTAAATGATAATTTTACACAACACTCTATATGCTTAGTCTTACTAAACATATCTACTAATTTAATCTCTTTTATTTCATAATTAAATTTAATAAAATGCTCTAAATCTCTTACTAAAGTTTCAGCATCACAAGATACATATACAACATTAGGAATCTTTAATTCAGCAACTGCTTTAATAAAATGATAAGTAGAACCACTTCTAGGTGGATCCATAAATAAAACATCAACTTTATTTTTTGTTTCTGCTAATTTATTAATAAACTTAGTAGAATCTTCAGCAACAAAATCTACATTAGTTATCTTATTCATTTTAGCATTTACTTTAGCATCTGCTACAGCATCTCGATTATTCTCTACACATAAAACTCTTTTAGCAAATTTACTTGCTGTTAAACCAATTGTACCAATACCACTATAAGCATCAACTACATACTGTGTTGGTTTTATATTAGCCATAGAAATGGCCGTATTATACAGTTTTTCAGTTTGAGGAGGATTAATTTGATAGAATGATTTAGGAGATATTTTAAATGTTAAACCACATAATTTATCAACTATATAACCACTTCCATATAATACTCTTTCTTTATCACCTAATACAATTGTTGTATCTCTGGGATTAACATTTTGTACTATAGTTGTGATGTTAGGAGATAACTTTAATAACTCTTTTACAAAGTTACTTCTACCTGGGAACATATCACTATTAGTTACTAATACAACCATTACTTGCTTAGAAGTAAATCCATATCTAACTAATACAAATTTAACTAAACCTTTTTTACTTTTCCCTACAGGTTCTATCTTACATTTATTTAAAGCTTGATTAACATTTTTTAAAACAATATTAATCGCATCAGCATGAATAGCACAATCCTCTACAGTAATAATAGATTTTGTTTTCTCTTGATAAATACCAGAAACAAGATTTCTAGTTTGAGATAATTTAAATGCCATTTGCGCTTTATTTCTATAGTTATATTCATTATCATTACCAATTATTTCTATATCTTTTGTATAATTAATTTTCTTTAATAATTTAACTACATAATCTTTTTTTAACTTTAACTCTTCTTTATATGGTAACTCTAAATAATTACAACCACCACATTCTTTATTAAATTTACAATTCATAATAACTCCTTATTAATTAAATTGAATTACAGAAGTCATCTTATCTAATTCTTCTAATAATTTTTTTGCTTCATCAGTTTTAGATAACTCTAAGTATTCTCTTGCCACATCAAAATTTAAATCTGTACCTATACCATCCATATGTAATGCTCCTACCATACATTGCGCATCAGCATAACCTTGATCTGCAGACAATTTATAATATTTATAAGATTCAACATGATCTACTTCACTTCCACAACCACTTTTATAAGACCACCCAACATTATATTGAGCTATTTCATTTCCGGCATCAGCAGCTATTTTAAAATGTTCAAATGCTTTTTTATCATTTTGTTTTACACATTTACCTGTAGCATAAAAAGCACCTATTTTATAATTACAAGTTAAATCACCAAATTCTACTGCTTTAGTGTAATAGTTAAAAGCTTGTTCATCGTTTTGTTCTACACCTATACCAAGTTCATAACAAGCAGCTACATTATTTAAACCATCAGTATTATTTTGATCTGCTGCTCTTTTGAAAAATTCAAAAGCTCTTGCTTCATCTTTTTCTATATATAACCCAAATAAATAAAACATAGCAATTTCTAATTGAGCATATACATTGTTTTGTTTAACCGAAGAAATAAGTAAATCAAATCCTTTTGCTGCTTTATCTTTAGAATCTTTACCGCGTAAACATGACATTGCAAATACATACTGTGCATTAGAATCATTATCATTTAATTTTTTCTCTACTAAACTAAAGTCATTATTAAACTCTTTTTCTAGTAACATTTCATCATAAGTATTATATCTTCCATTAATTTTTTTCATATTATTACCTCACTTCATTAACTAATATTATAACATATTTAAAAGAAAAAAGAACTCTAAGAGTTCTTAATCTAATTAATTAGTTTCTTCTTTTGTTTCATTATCTTTATCTAAGAAAAAGTTATAAACTAAAGCAGCTAAAGCCGACCCAACAAATGGCCCAACAATAAATATCCAAACTTGAGTTAAAGAATCCCCTCCAGCAAATATAGCAGGGAATAAACTTCTCGCTGGGTTAACAGATGTACCAGTTAAACCGATACCTAGTAAATGAACTAAAGTTAAAGTTAAACCGATAACTATCCCAACTACAGCTTTGTTTTCACTTCTTGATGTAACACCTAGTATTGCTAATATAAATGTAAATGTTAATACTATTTCTGCTAATAAACCAAATAAAACACTTGGTAATACACTTAAGCTAGCAGCACCTTGAACAGCATTAGCACCAAATCCACATTCACTACCAAATAATAAGAATAATAATAGTGATGCTACTAAAGAACCAATACATTGAAATAATACATACATACCAAAATCTTTAGCAGACATTTTTTTAGTAATTAACATTGCTAAAGAAACTGCTGGGTTGATATGACATCCTGAAATATTTCCAATTGAATACGCCATAGCAACAATAGTTAAACCAAACGCAAGTGAAGTTGCAACTAAATCAACACCTGATACAACAGCAACACCACAACCAAATAAAACTAATACAAAAGTACCTATTGCCTCAGCAATATATTTTTTGAAATCCATAATATTCTCCTTTTATCCTAACCAATTAATAATATCTTTAGTATCTTTAAAACAATTATTAAATTGGAAATCCTCTTTATTTTTATTACTACACATCATAGGATGATTACTTGAATAGTTTTTTACAGGTACTATATCTAAAATTGATTTAGCTTCATTCCCCCATAAAAACCAAGATATATCTTTATTATAATTATAAATATATTCAAATAGTTTTTTACTAAATTCTTTCCAAACTTTCCTATGAGCATTAGCATTATTAACTATACAAGTTAAGTATGTATTTAAAAACATTACTCCTTGTTGTTCTAAAGAATCAAACCATTCTTTAGGCTCTTTTAATTCAAATTGATTATAAGCAATTAATTTAAGTATTTCAGTATAAGTTAAAAACTCATCGTTATAAGCTTTATAAATACCTCTAATAATATTCTTTAAAGAAACTTGGCGGTATTTATCAAACCAAGAAGTTACATCAGCTGGTTCAAAACTTCTTCCTGTTGCAACACCTTCTTGAAAATAAGGGTCTTGTCCTAACCAAATTACTTTTACTTTACTTAAATCATTATTTAATACTCTTAAAATCAAATCAGAGTTAGGAGTATAATCACTCCCAATCTCTAACTCTATTTTATCTAATAAATCATTTATTTCTTTAGTAAAGAAATTATCAAATGAACTATGATGCTCTCTATTCATCGATTTCATCTTCATCTTCTAAATTACAAGGAGTACTTACTTCTTCCTCTTTATCTTCTAAGAAGTAAATTCCATCATCAATATAAATATCACCATTATCTTCTAACTCTTTAACTAATTGTTTAATTCTTTCAATTAATTTAACATTTCTATTGAACCCTAATAAGTTATGAACTTCTCTTATAATCTCTTCAATAGTAGCTGCTAAACCTCTATCAATTGTATATTTAATGGTTTGTATTAACTCTCTATCATTAATATGATCTATTTTTCTAATACTTAAATCTTGGTCTGTTCTGTTTCTTATCCATATTTTTGAAGATTCATTAATTAAGAAGTCTTCTTCATATAAGAACCCTGTTTCAAGTAAACACTTAGTGAAACATTCTTGTTCTGTATCAGTAAATTGTTCTTTATTAGTAACTTCTAATAAACGCTTTTTAAGAACAGATGTATGCATAGGTGTTTCAGCATTAACAATACCTTGAATTAGTTTTATTAAATCAACATCACTACTTAATACTGCACTTCTACGTTTTTGACCAGTATATTTTTTATATTCACAAGCAAACTCTTCAAGTTTAACTTCAACAGCAGTTTTTCTTGTAAATTTAACTTCTGCTTTTTTCTGAATTTCATCATCTTTAGTTTGTGATTTAGAAGCATCAATAAAATTAAAAATATTTTCTAATTCTACTTTAGCATTTCTATAATAATCATTTGACCAAATATGATATACTTTCCATCCTAAACTTCTTAATACGTTTTGTCTAATTCTTTCTCTATCTGTAGTAGATTTAATTGTTTTATAAGCACCGAAATCTGTTTCAATACCACAAATAAATCTATTTAATTCAGTATCAAAAATTGCTATATCGATACCTACAGAAGCTCCTACTTTTAAATCTGTATGATAACCATATTGTTTTAATTTGTTATCTAATAAAGAAATGAATAATGCTTCATCATCACTTTCAATTGTTGATGTTAAATTAGTTCTACCCTCAGCATACTGTAAAAAGTTTTTAAGTGCTTCTACACCTGATGAGTTAGTTTTTGCTAAGTTAATATCGCTTCCTTTAATATTTGAGAAGACAACACATTTTTCTTTTGCTCTTGTTATTAATACGTTAAGACGTCTTTCACCATCATTTTTATTAATAGGCCCGAAGTCCATTGTTAATTTTTTATTATTATCATAACCATAACCAATTGAAATTAAGATAATATCTCTCTCATCACCTTGTACATTCTCTAAGTTTTTAATAAAGAATGGATCATCATGATTACCAGAGAAGTATGCTCTAATATCAGGGTCAGTATTTGCTTTCATTTGTTTTTCAAATTCTCTTAATAATACTTCTGTTTGAGAAATAGAGAAAGCTGCAACACCCATAGTTAAATGAGGATTTTTCTTAGCTTGTTCAAATGCATAAGCAATAACATCTTTTGCCTCAAGTGGGTTAGTAGATGTTTTACCTCTATCATAAGCTGTTTCAGAATTATATTTAAATACTAACCCTAAATTTTCATCACTTTCATAAACAGATGGGAATGTTTTTAATTTATCATCATAGAATGCATGATTAGAGAAGTTTATTAAAGATTGATGTCTACTTCTATAATGCCATTCTAATGTTCTTTCTTTTACATTTTTCGCTAATAATAAACTTAAGATACTTTCCATACTTGAGATTTCATAATCTTCATCTGAAACTTCATCAAATTTATTTGTAACTCTATCAAAGAAAGATGTTGGAGGTAATTGTTTACTATCTCCTACTACTACAATTTGTTTTGCTCTTAGTAAAGCACCAAATGCTTCTACTGGCTTAACTTGTGATGCCTCATCAAATACTACTAAATCAAACATTACTTCGTTAGGAGCAAGGTATTGGGCGATTGATAAAGGACTCATCATAAATACCGGTTTAATTTTAACAATTGAATTAGATGATCTACTAATTAATTTACGTACAGGCATATGATTTCTTTTCTTTTGTAATTCTCTTCTTATAATTGACATCTCTTTTGATTGATCATTAATTTTTGGCATTGTTTCCCAATGTTTAGATAAAATTGATTTAATATTTTCAACCATTATTTTAATATCTAATTCTTTAAACATTTCAACTAATCTAGTTGCTTTGTATTTTTTGAATTCATTTAACTCAGGATATACTTCATAAGCATGATTAATTAAATGATCAAAATAAGTAAAACTAAATAAGTCTACTAAATATTTATAGTCATATTTAAAGTTACCAATTAATTTAATAATATCTCTTAAACCTAATTCTTTAAGTTTATATACAGAATTATTATAACTAGCAATTTTATCAATATCACCAATATTATTTTTCATTTGATTAATAATTTTTCTTACATCATTAAATGCAAAATCATTGTACCACCCAGCGTATCTATACTTTTTATAAGTATTATATTCTGTTTGTTCAAAGAACTTATCTAGTTCTTGTTTAAAGTTAAATAAACCTTCTTCGATATTAGTAATTAATTCATTAATTTTAAATTTATTTTCAAAATCAACTAATTTAGTTTGGCTAATAATCGCGTTAGTATCAATTAATTTGTACATCTTAATTATTTCATTCATGTATACTTCTACACCAGTCCAATCAGTTGAATAGATGTTTTTATAGAAGTCACCAAAAATATTTTCTACTACTTTTTCATTTTCAATAAAATCATTGTAAGCATCGAAATGTTCTTTTAATGCTTTAAATTTAGGTTTAAATTTTCCAGGTTGAATAAACCCTTCACTAATTTTATTTTTGATTTCTTCTGTTGGGGTTTTGATATAGTCTAAGACATAATCATTATAAACTCTTTCAGTAAATACATGTTGGTGGAACAATTTACTTCCTCTATATTCATTTTGTAATTCTTTAGATGTATTAATAAATTTATGAATAGTTGCTACACCTTCTGAAGTTGCAAATAAATCATCCATTAAATTTAAACCATTTATATCATTCATATCTCTTAAGAATTTTAAAGAATTTAATATTCTTGGTGCATCAGCAACACAACTAAAGTTTTTAATACCAAAGAAGTTATTAACATCATTACTTACTTTAATTAAAGCTGATAAAGTTTCTTCTACAGCAATCAATCTATCTTTAATAGCAATTTGTTCAAATGGCATACAAGCATATAATTCTACACCATATAATGGATGTTTTTCTACTTGTCCGATTGTTGATACAACACCAACGAATTCTTCTAAAATACTTAATCTTTTATTATATTCTGTTTTATCAAATTTAGTTAATCCACTAATTTCAATTTTAGGAAGTTTAATATTATTAGAATGTACTGTTTCTTCTATTTCTAAAGCCTTAGCGTAAATTTCACTTAAAGTAAACCCTGAATTTTTAATATCTATATTTAATTTACTAATATAATCATTTAATTCTCCAGAGTGTTCTTTATATTTCTCATATAAAACACTATTAGATAATAATTTAGGTTCACCTAAATGTAATGTTTGTTCTAAACTCTTTAAAATACGTTTTTTATTTGTTTTATGTGAATGTAGTTCTAATACTAAGTCTCCTAATCCAACTGACTCTAAACGTCTTTTAACAACGTCTAATGCTGCCATCTTTTCAGAAACGAATAATACTGACTTACCATTAGCTACACTACTAGCAATAATATTAGTAATTGTTTGAGATTTACCTGTACCAGGAGGACCTTGTAATACTAAGTTCTTACCACTTATAACATCATAAATAGCTTCACTTTGTGAAGAATCACTATCTAATACATTACAAATATTTACAGGAGTAATATCTTTTTCTTCTGTATCTTCCTCTTCACTAAAATCTGTTACGAATAATTTTTCACATATTTCATTATTAATTTTACCATTTTTATCAACCCAAGAATTAATATCTAAATCTTTAAACATTAATAACTTAGTAAAACTAAAGAAATCTAGTGCACATTCTTCACAGTCTAATCTTAAAGATGAATTACCATCTAGTAATTTAATAACATGTCTAAAATATTTATCAAGATTAGTTATATCTTCTTCATCACTATAAGTTAAATCTAAATTAAATTCATTTTTTAACTTAGTTAAAATTGATATATTTTCTCTTATTTCTTCTGTTGAATAGTTTAATACAAATTGTTCAGAATTTTCTTTTTTCTTTAATTCAACAGGAATTAATATTAATGGTGCATTAATCTCTACTTCTTCATCAATAGACTTAATAAATCCTAAAGCTAAGAAAAGAGTATTAATACCTTTTTCTTCGATAAATGACTTAGATTGTCTAAATGTTTTTGTTAATTTTAATTTTAAAGAAGGTTCATCACCTTCAACTTGAACTCTACCTACATTTGTTGTTTCTGCAGTTGTAAAAGTAACTGCTTTTTGATTATTAACTAAGTGTTCAAAGAACTCTCCTGTATTACTATTAGAGAAAAAGACCCCGTAAGCTTTTCTAGGTTTAAAGTTAATTAAAGAATTTTTGAGAGATAAATCAAGTAACTCTCTTCCGGCTTGTTCAAATAGTTCATTTGTTTTACTCATAATTTCTACTCCTTTAGATAAAAAAATAGACTGTTAATCTATTGCTAGAGTAACAGTCTATTAAATAATTACATTTGTGCGAATTTTTTAACTGTTCTAATTAATTGAGCAGTATATGACATTTCATTGTCATACCAAGTCATAATTTTAACGAATTGTTTACCTTCAACAGTCATGATTTGAGTACAGTTTGCATCAAATAATGAACCATAAGTACATCCTACAACGTCAGCTGATACGATTGGATCTTCAGTATATCCTAAAGTTTCGTTTGAAGCAGCTTTAATAGCAGCATTTACTTGATCAACAGTAACTTCTTTGTTTAATTCAACAACTAAGTCAACAATTGAACCAGTGATTGTTGGAACACGTAAAGCAGTTCCATCTAATTTACCGTTTAATTCTGGTAATACTTTACCAACAGCTTTAGCAGCACCTGTAGTAGATGGTACGATATTAGCTGCAGCAGCACGTCCACGACGAGCCATAATTCCTTTTGGATGAGCAACGTCTAAGATAGTTTGGTCATTAGTGTAAGCATGAACAGTTGTCATCATACCTTTAACGATACCAAAAGTATCATTTAATACTTTAGCAACTGGAGCTAAACAGTTAGTAGTACAAGAAGCACCAGAGATAATTGTTTCTTTACCAGTTAAAGTTGAATCATTTACGTTATAAACGATCATAGGAATATTTCCTGAAGTTGGAGCTGAACATACAACTTTTTTAGCTCCTGCTTTAATATGTTTGTCTGCACCTTTATCACCAGTCTCAGCTAAGAAAATACCAGTACATTCTAAAACTACATCAACACCTAATTTACCCCAAGGTAAATCTTCTGGGTTTCTTTGAGCATAGATTTTAACTTCTTTACCGTTAACAACGATAGAATCTTCTTTAGTTTCAACAGTTCCTTTGAATTGTCCTTGAGCTGAATCATATTTTAATAAATATGCTAATTGTTTTGCATCAGTTAAATCGTTGATTGCAACAACATCGAACCCTTCAGTTTCACTCATAAGTCTGAATGCAAGACGTCCAATACGTCCGAATCCATTAATAGCTACTTTTACATTTTTTGCCATTTTTAAATCCTCCTAGTTTTTTTTGATTTTTACAATTTTCATTTTATCATTTTTTGCGATAATGTACAAGTATTTTAATAACTTTTTTGAAAAATTTTTAATCGACTTTAATAAACATTTTATTCAATAAGTAAATTTTATAATATATATAATAAAAGGAGAGATAAAATGGAATTAATTCCTTATGTAATTGAAAAAACAAATAATGGTGAAAGATCATACGATATTTTTTCTAGATTGTTACAAGATAGAATTATTATGTTAACAGGAGAGGTAACAACTGAAAAAGCAAATTTAATTGTATCAGAACTATTATATTTAGACTCTATTAGTAATGAAAATATTTACTTATATATTAATAGTCCAGGTGGATTAGTGACAGCAGGGATGGCAATTTATGACACAATGAATTTCATTACTTCAAATGTTATTACTATATGTTTAGGCTTAGCTGCTTCTATGGGTGCTTTTCTATTATCAAGTGGTTATAAAAGATATGCTTTATTAAATGCTGAGGTTATGATTCATCAACCATTAGGTGGTGCATCTGGTCAAGCAACAGATGTTTTAATTCATGCCAAATGGTTATCATATACTAAAGATAAATTAAATAAAGTTCTTGCTAAAAATACTAATAAACCTATTGAAGTAATTGCTAGAGACACAGAACGAGATAATTTTATGTCATCAAAGGAAGCTTTAGACTACGGTTTAATAGATGAAATTATTACTACTAAAGACTCAATAAAATAATATAAGCCCCATCAAAATTGATGGAGCTTTTTCTTATTATAATACAGCATCTAAGAATTTAATTAATTTTTCATCTTTAGGATTATCAAATACTTCAGTTGGAGTACCTTGTTCTTTAATAATACCATCAGCCATAAATACTACTTTATCTGATACTTCTTTAGCAAATCCCATTTCATGTGTAACTATAATTAAAGTTATCCCACTATGAGCTAATTCTTTAATAACATTTAATACTTCTTTTACCATTTCAGGGTCTAGTGCACTTGTTGGTTCATCAAACAGTAAAACCTCTGGATTCATTGCTAAACCTCTAATAATACTTAGTCTTTGTTGTTGTCCACCAGACAAACCTTTTACTTTAGAATCTTTTTTATCAAATAAATCTACTTTTTTTAATAATTTAAATGCTTTTTCATTTGCTTCTTCTTGTGTCATTAAACCTAAAGTTACAGGAGCTATAGTAATATTTTCTAAAACAGATAAATTTTTAAATATATTAAAACTTTGGAAAACCATACCAACTTTTTGTCTATAGATATTTATTTCTTTTTCTAACTCTTTTACTTTTTTACTGGTAATAACATCTTGTTTCTTAACTTCAGCTTTTAATTTTTTTGTTACATTTTTAACTTCTGACTTATCTGATAAAGTAGTAATATCTTTTGATAATTTAGAAATTAACTCATGATCAGTATCAATATTAAATATTTCTTCATTATTAAATGAAATACAACCATTTTGTGGTATCTCTAATAAATTAACACATCTTAATAAAGTGGATTTACCACTTCCAGACGCTCCAATAATAGAAATTACTTCACCTTGTTTAATTTCTAAATCAATACCTTTTAAAACTTGAAGAGTCCCAAAATTTTTATATAATTCTTTTATTACAATTGACATAATTAGGCCTCCATTCTTTTCTCAGCAAAAGAAATTAATTTCGTTACAGAGAAAGTTAATCCAAAATAAATAACAGCAATAACAATATATGGCTCTAAAGATAAATAAGTTAGAGAAGTTATATTATTTTTTATTGTCATTAAATCTCCTATGAAAAATACTGAAGCTAGTGAAGTTTCTTTAATTAACATAACAAACTCATTTCCTAAAGCAGGAGAAATCTTCTTAATCGCTTGAGGGAATATTATTTTTTTCATTGTTTGAAATTTAGATAACCCTAAACTTCTTGCTGCTTCGTATTGACCTTTATCAATACCTTCAATACCAGCTCTAATTATTTCACTAACATAAGCCCCACTATTAATAATTAACGCAACTACTACACTTAAATAAGGTGGCCAAGATTTTGGTGCTGTTAAATATATAAGCCATAATAATAAAAGTAAAGGAATACCTCTAATAAGTTCTACATATGCACCAAAAATAAATTTCAAAGGTTTAACATCACTTTTTCTAAATAATAATACTATCAAACCTAATATTGTTCCAAATAATACAGTTAATACACTTAATGATATTGTAACCCACGTACCTTCTAAAAATAAAAGCCAGTATCTTGATACAATTTTTATAATATTTTCTAACATATATTAATCCTTAGAATGAGATGAAATCAGCATATTCTTGATATTCTACTAACCATTGCCCATAAGTATTATTATCAAACGCAATAATCGCTTTATTAATATATTCTACTAAAGGACTATCTTTTATTAATAATCCCATTGTACCATATTCTAATACACTAAATTCAAAAATATCACTACTAACAATAACTAAATCTTCATTTGCAGCAACGATTGCTAAAGCTGAAGTATATGATGATGCTAAGAATTGCACATTCCCATTTTTTAATAAAGTAACTCCATCAGCAATTGCAGCAATTGTTTGAATATTAACACTATCTAATTGTGACTCAACTAATTCATATTGTAAAGATGCATTTTGAGCAGCAACCTTTACATTAGAACTATTAATATCTTCAAGAGATGTATAACTATTAACATCACTTTTTTGCATAACTAAAACTTGACCACCATCACCTGAATTATAATATGTTTCAGTGAATGTATAAAACTCTTCTCTTGATGCTTTATAAGTTAGACCTGAAAATATAACATCAATTGATTTATTATCTAAAGAAGCTGTTAAACCATCAAATGCTACTTCTTTAAACTCTAATTCTAATCCTAATGATTGCGCAACATACATTGCAATAGCAGATTCACTTCCTTGAAATTTACTTAATCCTGTTAATTCAGCATCTAAAAAACTATATGGTGCATAATCTGGTGATGTACCTACTATTAATTTTCCTTCTTCTACTAAAATCCCTTTTGGAACTGTTACATTTTGAGAATAATCAAATGATGTAAAATCAATTAATCCTTCTCTATTTACTTCACAACCTGTTAAACCAATAATACTTCCTACTAATAAACCTAAACATAATATTTTTTTCATTTTAAAACTCTCCTTTTATTTTCTCTAATAATTTTTTATCTATAATACATTCTAATCCTAAATATGCTAAACATATAGCACCATTAATTAATGCATCTTTACCTATATCACTTACTGTACAAGAAGCAAATTCAACACTATGTCCTAAAACATCATTATCACAAATTTTTATATTTCCTTGTACTGTTGGGCAACGATAAGAAGTAGCTCCTACATCTGTACTTCCAGCAGGTATTTCATTAACACCTTCTGTAACTAACCCTTGTTCTTCCATAATTAATTTTAATTTATCTGCTAAAGCATAATTTATTTTTGTATCTTCATAAACACACTCATAAATTGAATCTACAACTGTACAACCACTTGCTTGTGCACATGACTTTGCAATGTTTTTGGCTTTTTCTACTAACTCTTTGGCATAAGCAATAGTAGGTGCTCTAAAATAGTAATCTGCTTTAGCATATGGAGGTATAACATTTGCTGCTGTACCACCATTAGTAATTACTCCATGTATAAATGTACCTGGTTTTGCAAATTGTCTTAACATATTAATTGTTTGATATGTTGAGACACAAGCATCTAATGCACTTGCCCCTTCATATGGTCTACAACCATGAGCACTTTTACCATGAAACTCAAATCTAATTGGTACTATTGCAGAAGACCGTGACCCAACTCCATTTTTACTAGATGGATGAAACATCATACAAACATCCATATCATCAAATACATTTTTTTCAGCCATTAATACTTTTCCACCAAAATTCTCTTCTGCTGGGGTACCAAAAACATGAATACTTCCACCAACTTCATCAATAACTTCTTTTAATGCTATTGCTGATAGTATAGATGTAACTCCTATTAAATTGTGACCACAACCATGACCAATATCAGGTAGAGCATCATATTCACAAAGGTAACCTATTTTAGGACCTTCTTTTTTACTTTTGTACTCGCCTAAAAAATCTGTTTCTAAAACATATGGATGTTTAGTATCAAATCCATACTTAACTAATAAATCGGCTAATAGTTTTGAACCATACACTTCTTCATTTCCTATTTCCGGATGATCATATAAATCTTTTACACATACATGAAACTCTTTTGATAATTCATTTACTCTCTTTTTA
This sequence comes from bacterium, assembly GCA_044432925.1. Classification (GTDB taxonomy): domain Bacteria; phylum Bacillota_I; class Bacilli_A; order Acholeplasmatales; family Anaeroplasmataceae; genus JAWXUE01. Next base: position 14,232 of record JAWXUE010000003.1, read on the forward strand.
ATAATATCTTTCATAACTAATTCCCCCCTTAAAAAAAATGCCTCTTGTATTTAAACAAGAGACGAAAAATTTCCGTGGTACCACTCTAATTGTTAGTATCTAAATATAGTAATATCGTTATAAAAAAAATCCCTTGCATTAAATGCAAGAGACGAATATTATCGCGGTACCACTCTTATTGTTAGATTATACTAACCACTTTATCTTTAACGCAGAGATACGGTTATCTTTTAATAACTTCTCAAAAGGTACGTTTCAATTATCCTTGTATTTACTAGACTCACACCAACTCTAGTTCGCTGAAAAATAGTTATAATTTACTTTCCTTTATCTTCGAATATAAATATATTATAAAACCAATACTTTGATATGTCAACTATTTTTTGAAATATTTTTCAAAATATTACAATATCTAAATAACCTTTTATTAACAACGTTTTTTTATTATAAAAAAGATTTATTTACTCTGTTTACAAAATTAATTTCTGAATTATATGCTAGTCTTACTTTTCTATTACTTAATTTTACTTCTAGACTTTTAAACGAGTCAACTCTATGAGATTTATTGTCATAAGTAAATAATCCAAACTCTGAGTTACCTTTGATTAAAATTTTTCTATCTACACTTAGTAATAATGAACTTTGTAAAGTTTTATAAGAATTAGAGTTTATCCCAGCAATCTCAGTGACTTGTATACACGGTATATTATGATCTATTACTGCTCCACCTAATGATTTATTATATCCTGTTGAACCTAGAGGCGTAGAAATACACAATCCTCCACCTCTAAATGTTTCAAGTATCTTCTCATCAACTACTACATCAAGTGTTATCATATTAGGTGCTGATGTTATTGTTACTTCATTTAAAGCAATTCCTGTTTTAATACCATCATTAGATTCAAACTTGTATTCTAATAAAGAATGTTCTTCTACTTGTATTTTATCGCTATTATTTAATAAATCAATTATATCATTTACATCATCTTTTTTATAATTAGTTAAAAATCCAAGATGACCAGTATGAATACCAAATATAATAACATTATCTAATATATCGCTATATTGATGAATAGCTCTTAAAATAGTGCCATCTCCACCAATTACTATAATAATATCAGGATTATTTTCATCTTCTTTTAATTGTAATTTCTTACTTATAACTTTTTGCAAATCTTTACTATCCGCACAATCTTTAGATATTATTGTATATGTCATAAAGATCACCTCTTTCTCTTATTAATATTTTATCATAACTATATATATTTTAGAAGAATTATTGTATAATATATATGGGTGATATTTTATGAGGCAAAATTTAGAAATTGAATTTAAATCGGCAATTACAAAAGAAAAGTATGAAGAATTATTAAAACATTTCAATTTAGAGAATAATGTTTTTAAACAAACTAATCATTACTTTGATACTGAAGACTTAAATTTATCTACAAATAAAATAGTGTTAAGAATAAGACAAAAAGGAGATAAGTTTAAATTAACTTCTAAGTCACATTCTGAAGATGGTGCACTTGAGACTCATCTAATAATAAGTGAGGCTGAGGCTTCAAAAATGTTTATGGATGGTTTTGATGCAAAGTTAATTAATATCCCGCACTTTGTTCATAAAGTTTGTGAACTATCAACTCATAGAATAAGTACAGTATATAAAAATGGAGTAATCTTCTTTGATAAATCTATTTATTATGGAAAAACAGATTATGAAATTGAATTTGAAGCAGACTCATTAGAACAGGGTTTAAAAGATTTCGAGTCATTCTTAAAAGAATATAATATAAATTTAGTTCCTTCTCTTAGTAAAAGTAAAAGAGCATACGAACAATTATTAAAACAAAAGTAAGGAGTTTACATATGATAAAAATTTACACTACTCCAAGTTGTGCTAGTTGTAGAAAGGCCAAAAAGTGGTTTGAAGAACATAATATAACTTATCAAGAAAAAAATATTTTTACACATCCTATTACAAAATCAGATATTAAAGCTATTTTAGAAAACTCTGAGAATGGATATGATGATATTATTTCTTTAAGATCAAAAGTCATTAAAGATAATAATCTAGATATTCAAGATATGAAAACAAGTGAACTTGAAACATTAATATTAGAAAATCCAAGTATACTAAAAAGACCTATTATAATAGATAATAGAAAATTTCAAGTAGGATATAATGATGAGGAGATAAGAGTATTTATCCCTAGGGAATTAAGAAAAATTAGTTTGTGTCATTGCGATGAGTTACCTAAAGATTGTCCTTATCAAGAAGCATTAAAAAATATGAAAATAGAATAAAAATGAAAGTGTACGCTTTCATTTTTTTATTATAAAATCTTGTTATTTTCTTTTGCATACTAGTTCTTTTTATGGTATAATAATCTAAATAAAAAGGAGGGTTTTTATATGAAATATATGTTTATATCAGAAAATAAATTAAAACATTCATTAGCTGTTGCGCGTTACATGCAAAAATACGCTGTAGAACATTTCTTAGATGAAAAGTTAGGTCAAGAGTTATTTGTTTTAGGTTATTTACATGACATCGGTGAAGAGTTTACAGAAACTAAAGAAGAGCATAACGTTGTTGGGGGATTACTTCTTAAAGAACAAAAATATAAGTATTGGAAAGAGGTTTATTATCACGGTAATCCAAAAGCTGAATATTCTTCACTTGCATTACAAATACTAAATTTAGCTGAATTATGCATCAATTCTGATGGTTCATTTATCGGTATTGATACTAAATTAGCTATGTTAAGAGAGAAGTTTGGAGAGACTTCTGTTCAATATATTAACAGTTTAGCATTAGCAAATAAAGTTAGAGGAAAACTTCCAAGAAAATAATAAAAAAGAACTTTCTAAATAAGAAAGTTCTTTTTTTAAGCTTTAACAGAAACTACAATATTTTTATTTTTAGTAGATTCATTTTGTTTTAAAATATATACTGTCATAAAAATTGTAAAAGCCGTTGCACAAAATAGAAATAATCCTGATAACCCATATCTTAATATACTTAATGATTTAAACGATAAAAATAGATAAACTAAACTACATAAGTTCAATATATTAAATAATACATATTTTTTTGATAATAAACAAATAAATGTAATAAATAATATTGTTGACATTGCAAGTAAAAGTAAAGAATTAGTTAAATTTATTAAACTAGATACTTTTGCATTAAAGACTTCATACTCATCAATATTATCTAAACTAATAATAGAATTACCTTCGCTATCGTAAAATCTAAAGTAAGAAATTGTATACTCTTGGTATTCTACAATTTCACCAGGTAGTGAAGGTTTATATCCATATTCATATAATACATTTACTTCTTCTAATTTATATATTGTACCACCATGATCTTCTAAAAAATTATCAGCTAAGTTAAAAATTGAAAAATAACTAATAAAACTAACTACTAGCACAACAATCATACAAGCTAAACTTACATATACATTATTTATTTTTTTATAATAAGTAAATTCCATATTTTTCTCCATTAATGAAAATAAAAACTAAAAATTAGTTTTTATTTTTCCATTTTTTTATTAATTCATGATTCCCTAAAACAAAGTGATCTGTTTCTACTTCTATCCATTCTAATTGAGAATAATCCTCTGTTTGAATATAAGGAGTTCTTGTTCTATTTCTTTCACTTTTTGGATCCGGTTGAGGAATTGCTGTTAGTAATGATCTAGTATAAGGATGTAAAGGTTTTTCATAAATTTGTTCTGAAGTACCTAATTCAACTATATATCCTTGATGCATAACTGCTATTCTATCACTAATATATTTAATAATAGATAAATCATGAGCTATAAATAAATAAGTTAATTTATTTTTAATTTGTAACTCTTTTAATAAATTTAAAACTTGTGCTCTAATAGAAACATCTAACGCTGAGATTGGCTCATCAGCTAAAACTAATTCTGGTTCAATTACTAATGCTCTAGCAATACCAATTCTTTGTCTTTGTCCTCCTGAGAATTCATGAGGATATCTTGTTAAATGTTCAGGTAATAAACCAACACTTTGTAATACATTTTTTACTTTTGTTAATCTTTCTTCTTCACTACTAAATTTTTTAAAACTTACTAGTCCTTCAGAAATAATGTAATCTACATTTGCTCTTTCATTTAAAGAAGCTGCTGGATCTTGGAAAATCATTTGAATTTTACTTTTTACATCCATTAACTCTTTTTTTGATAATTTATTACTAATGATTTGATCTTTAAATACAATCTCACCATTAGTAACTTTATTAACACCTAAAATAGCTCTACTAATTGTAGTTTTACCACTTCCAGATTCACCTACTAATCCAAAAGTTTCACCTTCATACACTTCAAAAGATAAGTTGTTGCATGCTTTAACAACTTTTTTACCGATTTTGAAATGTACATCGACATTTTTTACTTCTAATATTTTCTTTTGATAATTACTCATCTTTTCCACCACCTGCGTATATTTTTTCAACACGTTCAGAAATTTCTGATAATATTTTAGGTCTTTCTACTTTTGGAGAACGACTATCTAATAACCATGTTTTAGCAAAATGTGTATCTGATACTTTAAAGAACGGAGGTTCTTTAATAAAATCTATTTTCATTGCATAAGGATTACGAGGTGCAAAAGCATCACCTTTTATTGTATGGAATAATGAAGGTGGAGTACCTGTAATAGCATATAAACTTTCACCTTTTTGTCCAAGTTGTGGTAAAGATGATAATAATGCCCAAGTATATGGATGCTCTGGTGAGTAAAATAATTCATCAGCAGTTGCTATCTCTATAATTTGACCTGAATACATTACTGCTACTCTATCTGCAACATTCGCAACTACACCTAAGTCATGTGTAATAAATAATGTCGTAAAGTTATATTCTACTGCTAATTCTTTAATTAATTCAAGAATTTGTGCTTGAATTGTAACATCTAATGCTGTTGTAGGTTCATCACAAATTAATATTTCTGGTCTACAAGCTAAAGCAATAGCAATAACAACTCTTTGTCTCATCCCTCCAGAATATTGGAAAGGATAATCATTTATACGTTTTTCAGCATCGTTGATACCTACTCTTTTTAATAAAGATATAGCTTCTTCAATAGCATCTGCTTTATTTAAACCTCTATGTAATCTAATTACTTCTGTTATTTGTGAACCTATTCTTCTTAAAGGATTTAACGAAGTCATAGGATCTTGGAAAATTGTTGCAATTCTTTTCCCTCTAAACGCTAACCAATCTTTATTTTCTTTTATTTTAGATAAATCTGTACCATCATACATAACAGTACCATTAGCAATGTGTCCATTTGCTTCTAACATACCTGTTAATGTTTTAGTAAATACTGATTTACCAGAACCAGATTCACCTACAATAGCAAGAATTTCTCCTTTGAAAATATCTAAACTAATATTTCTAATAGCTGTTAATTCTCTATCACGAACTCTAAATTTAACTACTAAGTTACGTACTGATACTACAACATCATCTCGATTTGATTGTGGTAAATCAGCGAAAGAATTTTCTTCTAATTCAAAACAATCTTCATCAAACATGATGAAATCTGAAACTATTTCTTTTTTAACATCTTTTTCTTTTTCCATAATCAAACCTCCTATCTATGTGTTTTTGGATCTAATGCATCAGATAAAACTTGACCCATTAAATAGAATGAAACTGTAATAACACCTAAAATTAAAGCTGGGAAAAGTAATACGTGTGGGAAATCAACCCAGTCAGCATATCCAGCAGTTAATACTCTCCCTAAAGAGATTGCTGTTGATTCTAACCCTAATCCAAAGTATGAAAGACCTACTTCATTTCCAATAACAGCTGGAATTGACATAGAAATACTTGTGATGATTACAGGTAAAATAAACGGTAATAAATTGTGTACAATAATTGTAATTGGTGAACTACCTAATGTTTTAGAAGCTAAATTATACTCTCTATCACCAATAATAATGATTTGATTTCTAATAAATCTTGCTAATCCAATCCATCCAGTAATTGTCATTGCAAATATTAAATTAAATTCTGATGATGTTTTATTAGCAGTACTTAGTACAAGTAATATTAACATATATAATAATAATGATGGAATATTTGTAATAAAGTTATAAACTTCAACCATAATTGGGTCTAACTTTCTAAAATATCCCCAGCAAGCACCTATAACAATACCATTAACAGCATTAATTACAGCTACTATTGCCGCAATACCAAGCGACTTTTGTGCAGCTACCCAAACTTTTCTAAATAAATCAGCCCCAATGTTATCAGTCCCAAACCAATGTTGTAAACTTGGTGATGCTAATTTATTACTTAAATCATATCCAACTTCAAGAGGCATGAAAATAGGGATAAATATAGCACATAATATAGTTGAAATAACAGTAACTAAAGCAATAATAGCTACTTTACTTCTAAAGAAAATCTTAAATACTGATTTCCAATATGAATAAGGTTCAACTGCTAATTTTTCTGATTCATCATTACTTAATTCGACTTTTTCAAATAAATCTGATATATCTATTTTTGATAATTTTTTATTCATTTTTTCACCCTCCTTTTACTTTCTTAATTTAATACGTGGATCAAAGAATACAGTAATTATGTCTCCTAATATAAACGCAATCATTGATATAGAAGCATATACAATAACAAGTCCTTGAACTAATGTATTATCTGGTTTAATTTGATCCATTGCAGAAATTAATAACGAACCACTACCTGGAATCCCCCATGTACGTTCAATATAATATGAACCGATAATAGCACCTATTACAGCACCTGGTAAATTACGAACTAATGGTACAATTGCATTTCTTAATACATGAGTAAACATTGTTCTATTTTCAGATAAACCTTTACTTCTAGCAAATTTAACATAATCAGCATTAGCTTCGTCAACCATAAAACGACGTACCCAAAGCATTTCTCCTGAGAATGATAATGCAACCATTGCAAATAATGGTGTTACCCAAGTTAAAAAGTTATTTTGCTCAAAGAAATAAGGCAATCCAATTTTCAAGGCTACTACTTTCACTATAAAGTAGAATACCAATCCTGGAATTGCTAAATTCATTACTATATAAGCATTCCCTAGTTTATCAAATAATTTCCCTTTATTCTTAGCCATAAGTACCCCTACAGGATATCCAATACACCAAGATAATAATAGACCAATTATCCCTAATTGAAATGAAACCGGACAGCGCTCTAATAATAAATCCACAATATCTTCTCCAGGCTCAACAATTAAAGATTCACCAAAATAAATAAATACAACTTTAGTTTCACGGACTACGATATTGTAATCATCATCAAATCCTTCTCTTGCTGGAACTACTTTAGGAACAGGTAAAATATTCCAAATATATGTTCCTAATTGAATTATAACAGGTTTGTCAAATCCATATTTGGCATCAATTTGTTTCTTATAATTTTCTTGTTGAATCGCAGTCATTTTATCCATTGCACCTTGATTATAATAACCATCTTTTGGTATCATACGCAGTAATAAGAAAACTGCAGTTATGATAAATAATAATGTTATTAAACCAGATCCAACACGACTTAAGATATATCTTAATGTTGAATTTTTGCAAAAAAACACTATATTATTTATTATTTTTTTGCAAAAATTAGATTCTTCTTCTACAACAACTCTAGAATCAAAAACATTGATTTCTTCTTTTTTTTCAATTGTTTCCACGTTGATTTCTTCTTTTTTTTCGTTATTTATAGTCATAAATTAACCTCCATATAAATAATTAAATTCAACCGAAGAATTTTATTATTCTTCAGTTGAACTTATTTTAATCGTATTAAGAAGGACGATTAGCCTCATATTCTTCTTTTAAAGATTGTACTAATTCAGCAGATAATTCTTCTTCTAAAATTTCCATTAATTTAAATCTATCAGACGCTAATCCATAAGGAGCTCTCATAGAAGTATATGGTTTAATTTTACTTACTATTACTGAAGTACCATTTACATTTAAGTAAGGAATTATAATTCCTGCTTCAAATAATGCATGATATTCAGCTTCCGCGAAAGCTGCATAACGCTCAGAAGTTTTAGTAGTATCTGTGATAGCATTAGCTGTTTTTACTAGAGCATCATATTCACCTAAAATTTTAGTTTTTAATCTATCAACTTCAGCTTGAGTTGAAGTGTTTGATGCAGAACTATTAACAGTTAATCCCATATAAGCTAATGAACTTGAACCAGAACCAATTGAATATGCGAACGTTAATGGATCAGCATAATCTGGTCCCCATCCGAAGAATAAACGGATATCATAAGAATTTTTTGTATTACTTAACTCTGTCCATTCAGTACTTGAATTAGGATGAACAACTGCCATTTTAACAATTTCAGGACAAATTAAATTAAATGCTTTTACTACATTTTCATAATAAGGTTGATCAGCTTGTGTATTTGAACCAACTGTTTCAACAATAATTGGATAAGTTAAACTTGGATTATCTTCTTTGAAACCCTCGAAATAAGCTTTAGCTTTTTCTATATTTTGAATGTTATCAGCACCTGGTCCTAATAACTCTTCAGCTTCTTCGAACGTCATGTTATTATTATCAGCATATTCTTGATATACGAATTCAACGTAATCTTTACCATCAGCCATACATAAACCTAATGTAGTATACGTTCTTTTTGCCCATTGTTCACCAGCAGTGTATTGAGCAAGGAACTCAGCTGTATCAATACCATAAACAAATCCTAATCTAAAATCAGCTTCTTCTAATGCTACTTTTGTAGCTGCTTGTTGTGCAGCATTTTTAGTAGATTTAGTGAAATCTTGTCTATTAAAGTTGAAAGCCATATAATATTGAGTAGCACTTGTACCAACACTTGATACAGCAACAGGATTTGCAGGATTGTCAATATTACCAGTACCATCAGCACCAAGTACATATTTTTCCCATCCAGCTACATCTGTATCTTGTACAGTGAATGCTGTTAATTGACCTGATTCGTATAATAAACGAGATTCAGATGCAGTATCACCTGTTAAAAATTTGAATACAACTTTTTTAACGTGAACATTTTTCACATCCCAATAATCATCGTTTGCTAATAAAATTATTTCAACATCTTTAGTGTTTTTATCCATTAAATATGCACCGTTAACTAAGATATTTCTTTGACTTAAACCAAAAGAAGGTCCTTCATCTTTTAAATAATCACCATTTACAGGTAAGAATGTTGAATAAGCTAATGCTGTTAAGAAATAAGGGGCTTCAGTATAAATTGTATATTCTAAAGTTTTTTCATCTACAGCTTTAACACCAACATTATCAAAATTAGCAGCCGCTGTTGCTTCTGCTTCAGATGAAAAACCATAATCTGTAAATAACGTTTCAGAATCTGAAGCTAAATCTGCTTTGTAAGATAATGCATTGAAATATTCATCAGAATTATTAACGAACTGTGTCATAATACCTACAGTTTCACTTGCTGATGAAGGGTTTAATAAATATTGAGCAGCATCTACCCAATCTTGCGCAACTACGTCTGCATATTCTTTTCCATTGTAATCATACCATTTGATATCATCACGTAAAGTAAAAGTCCAAGTTTGCGTATTATCATTGTTTACTTTTGAAGTCCAAGACTCAGCTAACCCCGGTACAATGTTACCATAGTTATCATTTTCAACTAATCCATCAATCATATTAGCGAAATATTCACTATCAGTTGCTGATGCACTTGTTAAATAATTTAATGTTTCGAAATGTGTATAATAACTAGTTAAATACGTATCAGTTGTTGCGATTTTATCACCACATGCTGATAACGTAAGTGCCCCAGCACCACATAATGAAACAAGTAAAGCTTTTTTTAAATTTTTCATATTTTCATTCTCCTTTTCTTTGTTTACCTTATTATATATATATATACACGCTAAGTCAACATTTCTTCCACTGAAAACGTATACATTAAAAATTTTTTTTATTCTTAAATTGATGAAAATTAAATAGTTGATCATTTTTAATGATTTTTTAAACTTTTTAAACAAATTCAACAAATTTAACGCTATTTTTCAAAAATATACGTGTAAGCGTTTTCAGTTGACTTCTATTCTTCTTAATAATAACCAGTAACAAATCCATAGCACATAACAACTAAATAAGAACATAGTACAATTGCATCTGCAATTAGTATACTTTGTTGATCTCTTTTGAATTCATATGCTAATTTATCTAATTCATGTTGTGGCTTTTCTTTTTTATTAATAGTTCTTTCATCTATAAACTTTTTTTTAACTAGTTTACTTTTTCTAATAAAGTATATTGCAAATATTACAATTACACAAAATAATAATGATGACTCAACGACTATTTGTCTTGCTCCCATAAAAAATACAGAACTAGATACTCCTATTGCTGTACAAATTAATAAAGCTATTATAATAATTATATTCATATATCTCACCATTCACCTTTCTTATACATAACTATTTAAATACTAAGATAATATTGATAAAAGTTATTTATATTATTATACCAAAATAATTGTTTAATACAAACTTAATTGACTTTCATTAGATTATTAAGTAAAATTATTAATAAAGAATAATAAAATATTAGTAGTACTCGGAGGACATTATGAAAAGAATTATATCAGGAATACAACCAAGCGGTGTTATAACTATCGCAAATTATATAGGTGCAATTAAAAATTTTGTTAAATTACAAAATGAAAATCTAGATGATGAGATTTTAGTATTTATAGCAGATTTACATGCAATTACAGTTCAACAAGACAAAACTGCTTTAAGAAATAATGTTAGAACACTTGCTGCTTTATATGTAGCTTGTGGATTAGATCCTAAAAAAGTTAAATTATTTATCCAATCAGAAATACCATCACATAATCAATTAGGTTATATTATGGAATGTAATACTGTTTTAGGTGAGTTAGAAAGAATGACTCAATACAAAGATAAAAAACAAAAACAAACTCAAGGGATCGGTGCCGGATTATTAATATATCCTTCTTTAATGGCAGCAGATATCCTATTGTATGATGCTAATTTTGTACCTGTAGGTGAAGATCAAAAACAACATTTAGAGTTAACTAGGGATTTAGGTGAAAGATTCAACAATAGATATGGAGATACTTTTGTTATTCCAGAACCATTAATCGCAAAAGTAGGAGCTAAAATAATGAGTCTTACTTCTCCTGATAAAAAAATGAGTAAATCTGATGAAAATCCAAAGGGATACATTTCTATGTTAGATGATCCTAATGTTATTAAAAATAAAATTAAAGGTGCGGTTACTGATTTAGATACTAAAATTGTATATGATAAAGAAAACAAACCAGGTATTTCTAATTTATTAACTATTTATTCTTGTATTACAAATATATCAATAAAAGATTTAGAAAATAAATATAAAGATTCAAATTATTCTAATTTTAAAAATGATTTAGTTGAAGTTGTTTTAAATGAAATACTTCCTATTCAAGAAAGATATAAGGAATTAATTAAATCAAAAGAATTAGATTTAATTTTAGATGAAGGTAGAGATTATGCAAATAATATCGCTTATAAAAAAATAAATAAAGTTTATAACAAAGTAGGTTTAGGTAGAAAAAGATAAAGAGGCTGTGGATTATTCCACAACCTCTTTTTATTAATTTTCTAAATATCTTTTTAAGAATTCCTTAGTTCTTTCTTCTTTTGGGTTACTAAACATTTCTTTTGAAGCCCCTTGTTCTAATACAACACCTTTGTCCATGAATATTGTTCTAGTACTTACGTCTCTTGCAAATCCCATTTCATGTGTAACAACTATCATTGTCATACCTGAATTAGCAAGATTTTTCATTACATCTAACACTTCACCTACAATTTCAGGATCAAGTGCACTTGTTGGTTCATCAAATAACATAACTTTAGGATTCATACATAAAGCACGCGCTATAGCAACACGTTGTTTTTGTCCACCAGATAAAGTAGTTACTTTTTGATTTTTAAATTTCAACATTCCAACTTTTTCTAATTCAGCCTCAGCAATAGCAACGGCTTCTTCTTTTTTCATTTTCTTAATTTTAATTAAAGGTAGAACGCAATTTCCTAATACATTTTTATTATTAAATAAATTAAAACTTTGAAAACACATCCCAACAGTTTGTCTATATTCGTTTATATTTAAATCTAAAATATTATTACCTTCAAATAATATTTCACCTTCATCCATCGTTTCTAATTGATTGATTGTTCTTAATAAAGTTGATTTACCACTACCAGAAGCACCAATTATGCAAACTACTTCTTTTTCTTCAACATTTAAATCGATACCTTTAAGTACGTGATTATCAGCAAAAGATTTTCTTAAATTTTTAATTTCTATTATACTCATATCACTCACTCCTAATTACAACTAGTAATTTCTTTAACAGGCATGTCCCATTTTTTTTCAATAAACATTAAAACTTTTGATGTAGAATATGTCAAAAATAAATAAATTACTGCAGCAATCGTCATTGCCTCAACAAACATCCCTATACCAGCTGATAGTGAAGCATATTTAAAAATATCTAAAACAAATATACAACTAAGAACAGATGTATCTTTTATATTAACAATAAATTCGTTACCTAATGATGGGAATGTATTTTTTACAGTTTGAGGTAAAACAATATAAATAAATGTTTGTAATTGATTAAATCCTAAACTTCTAGCTGCCTCTGTTTGTCCTTTATCTAAAGAATTAATACCACCTCTAAATACCTCTGCTAAATATGCAGCCGTATTTAGTGATACAACCACAATACCAGCTATATTTGGAGTCCACCATGAGAAAATCGGCAATGCACCCAATCCATAGTATATTATCATAGCTTGAACCATCATAGGCGTACCACGGAAAATAGTAACATATATTTTCGCAAAATAATATCCAATATATTTGAAAACTTTAGCAACTTTATTTCCATCATCTTTCAAATTAAATGTTCTTAGAATAGCTAAACCTAATCCAAGAAATAATCCTATTATTGTTCCTGATAATGCTAAAAGTAAAGTAACTCCAATTCCCTGAAGGAATAATGGAGTCCACTCACTTAATATTTTTATAATATTATCTATCATTATGCAGATCTAGCCACTGCAGCTGTCATTGCATCATTTCTTCTATCAGTAGATAGTTTCGCTAAAGCAGTGTTAATTCTTTCAGTTAAGTCAGAATCAATTGCCGTTGCTATAGATACTGTTCTATCCTCTAAAGATACATTAAAAGGATTATCTCCAGCGATATCTAAAATTACTAATGAATCATTTGAACTTAATAAAGCTTGAGCCACTGGTAATTCAATAATTGTAAAATCATAAGTACTCACTAAACCTAATGCTATTAAAGGTACTGTATCAGCAGGAGTTGCTCTAGTAATATTGAAATCACCATAAACATCGTTTGCTAAATTAGCAACTAAATCATCATATAAAGTTTCAGCTTGACCAATTCCTTTAGCTCCATTTAATTCTGAAAAACTTGTTGCATTAGCATATTTATTATTTTCATGTGTAACAACTACAAATTCAGATGTATAATAAGCATCTGTAAAATCTACAAATTCTTTTCTTTCTTCTGTAGGAGACATCCCCGCTATAATAACATCTATAGTCCCATTTTCTAATTCTAAAATTAAATTATCCCATGGAGTCATTTTAATCTCAATATTCATACCTAATTCAGTACCTAAGTATCTTGAAATTTGTACATCATATCCATCAGCAAACATATTACTTCCTGAAATTGGTAATGTATATTCAGTACTATACGTTTGAGCCCAGTTAAATGGAGCGTAATCACATTCTAATCCTACAACTAAAGTATCGTTGCCTTCAACAGTTTCATATTCAAAAACCTCTCCTGTTTGATCATAATCAACTCCACATCCTATTAATGATGTTGCACTTCCTAAAACTAATAAACCTAATAAAAATCTTTTCATTTTTCTCTCTCCTTGAATTTTATATTTAAAAATAAAAACAGGCACAATTTATGCGCCTGTAAAAGTTATGTTTTATTTACGTTAAGCGCCTCTACCTTTTAAAGTAGGAGTGTTATAGATATTATCTTATAACCCCAAGAATATAATTTACCAATTATCTTCTTTCGGCGATGATTGCCTTTCGAATGTTTCTTCGGATGTCTCCTCCACATTTTACTAATCTGCATCGCTACCTCTGTTTTTATTTTGATGTTATTTTACAACGATATTATAATCATGTCAACAACTTTTTTAATTTTTTTTATTATTTAATATTTATATTTCTAATTCTTTACTTTTATCTTTATAAAATAACATACCTATAAATAATATTGCACCAGTAATAAATAAGAAAGAAATACATCCAAACCCATGTGAAATTATAGCTGCAACTATCATTAAAATAGCAGCCATTATTGCCAAAGAAGGCATAAAAAATCTATTAAATTTATTTAAATCATTTCTATTTTTAATTATAGTAACATAAATTGGTATATAAGCCATATATACAAATATAATTACTAATTCAGAAATATCCATAGCCCATGATGCACCCTTCATTAAACCTTGATACATTGTTATTAACCAAACACTTAACCAAAATAAAGATAATATAGAACCAATTGTAGCTGATGCAGTATTTATATTAAATTTATTTAAAGACTTAAATAGATCTGGTATAGGACCATTATCTGTATCAGCAATAGATTTCATATTTCTCATTGCTCCCATAGCAAGACCATTTAATGTACCTATACAAGAAATAACAACAAATACATATAGTATTGTACCACCTACACC
>JAWXUE010000003.1:29181-73899 GCA_044432925.1 bacterium
TAGGACCATTATCTGTATCAGCAATAGATTTCATATTTCTCATTGCTCCCATAGCAAGACCATTTAATGTACCTATACAAGAAATAACAACAAATACATATAGTATTGTACCACCTACACCACCAAAGATTTTTGAAAAAGCTAATTTAACTTGTTCATCACCATTGTCAATAAAATCACTATTTGCGTATGTCCCAGCTAGACCAATATAATATGCTATATAAATACCTAACACAATTAATGTACCAATAACTAAAGCTTTAGGTAATGTTTTTTTAGGATCTTTTAATTCTTTAGAAATAGTAGTTGCTACTATCCAACCTTCATAAGCAAAGCAAGTCCCACAAACAGCACCCATAAAACCACTAGATCCACTATAAAATCCAACGTTAGTAAAATTATCAACTAATACTCCACCATCATTAAACAAACCATAGATTACTCCAAATATCGCCATAATGACAAGAGGAATTAACTTTATAATTGTAGTTGATACTTGAAAGTATCCAGCAATCTTAGGTGCTACAAAGTTAAATGCACATATAATAGAAACATAAATAAATGATGCTACCACTACAAAAGTTATACTATCTACCCCAAATAATATAGCTGTAAAATTAGCACAAACCCAACCTAATACACCAACTAATAAAGGATAATACAACACAGCGCAATACCAAGATAAACAATAAGCATGTTTTCTTCCAACTGTTTCTTCAGCCATATTTATTAAATCAGTATTTTTTTTACAATTAGATGCTACAAGGGAAAATGTATACGCACTAACAATCATAACTAACCCACCAACTACCCAAGCAAGAATACTTAATGTTAAATTACCTTCTAATTGTTTTAATACACCAGATGCTTTAAAAAATACCCCTGAACCTACTATTATTCCAACTACCATCGCTATAGCAGTAAATAAATTATACTTTCTTTTTAACTCCATATAACTCACCCCATTTATATTTTTTTTACAATTCCTAAAATTTAACATTTATAGAATTTACTTTACCGTATATTTCTCCATCTGAGTGCATCACTTGTGATTCATCACTAAACATAGTTATCTCTTTACCTTGTATAGTAAATATATTCTTTTTAAATATAGTATGAACTCCTAAAAAAATAGTAGGAAATATTCTTAATAATTTAAATAATCCTACTTTATGAATTACATATACTTCTAATAAATCATCTAATCTATCTGATTTAGGTGATAATTTCATCCCTCCACCTATACATCTTCCGTTCATAACAGATGCAAACCATACATTAGTAAATTTATATTCTTTACCATCAACAATTAATTCTAAATTAAATCTTTTAAATTTCTTCATTGTATTAATAGTTGTTTTATAATAATTAGCTTTTTCATTCTTATTAACATTGTCACAAATTTCACCATCAACACCAAAACCTGTACTTGTTAAATAATGACTACCATTAGACTTCGGACAATGATTAATATATTTAGTTATATTAAAGTAATCTTCAGGGAAATCTCTACTAAAGTCATTTCCTGATCCACCTTTATATAAATATATTTCATTTTTTAATTCTAATTCTCTTATCTCGTTAGTAATAGTATGTAGTGTACCATCACCACCTATAATAACTAATTTATCTTCTTCATTTAAATTTAAGTCTTTTATTTTATTAGTAGTAACATCTTTTACTACATACTCATCTTTAACATGTTTTTTAATAAATTCATTTAACTTGTGTATACTACCACCTTTTTGACTAAGTGGATTAAATAATATAATTGTCATAACTCTCACCTTATGTCATTATATCATATTTTGTTAAATATAGTTATTTTTTGATAATCCATAAGATATAAACACTTCATGTTTACTCACTTTAAAAAAATTTAAATAGTTTTCTATTTTATTATTGTTCGAAATTATATCAACTTCTTTTATATCTTCAATATCTAATAATACAAAAGAATGATTCATACATGATTTCCCTATTAATTCATAATAACTACCTCTTGAATAAACTTTAAATCCATTGCAATTTCTAATTAATCCATCAGCATACCCTATATCTAATACTCCTACTAAAATATTATTTTTAGCTTTATATGAATAATCATATCCAATAAACTCACCCTTTTTAACATAATTATAATGAATTATTTTTGCTTTTATTATTAATGCATCATTATAAATAGCCTCACCTATTCTTCTACAGTTTCCAAAATTCATATTTTTATGTTGAGAAGAAAAATAATGTATATCTAAATTATCTTTATAATCTAATATACTATTAAATACATTAAGCTGATTTTGTATACATTCTAAATCATTAGTAGCATTATGTGAATAAATACCAGTAAGATTATTAGTATAAAATTCATTTATTATTTGTTTCATACCAAAGCGATTCATACCAGTATTTAATGCAATTTGATACTTAACATTTTTTTCTTTTATAAAATTAAAATCATCTATATTATTTATTGAAACTTCTATTTTATATTTCTTATAATAACTAATCATCTCTTTATTAAATGGCGTTATTAAAAGAATTTTTGAGTTTATTATAGTTTTTCTAATTGTTATAGCATCATCTAAATTTATAACACAAAATTTATATAAATTAGTTTTTTTAATTACTTTTAAAACTTGTTTTAAACCAAATCCATAAGCATCACTTTTGAGTACTAAGTAATGTGTATTATTAATTCTATCTAAATTATATTTTATTTTTTCTAACAATACATATTTCAAAATAATCACCATTAATATTATATGCACTAGGATATAAAAAAACACCTAGTATTATACTAAGTGTTTTTTATATTTAGAATTCTAACATTGCATATTTCTTTTTACCACGTCTAATAATAATATACTTTTTCTCTATAGCTATTTTATTAGTTAATTCTAACTCTAAATTAGTTTCTTTATTACCATTTAAACTAACTGCTCCACTCTCTATGAATTGTCTAGCCTCTCTATTAGAAGATGCTAATTTTAATTCAACTAATGCAGCAATCAAATTAATTGTTTTATCAACTTTTAATTTATCTAAATCTTTAAAACATGCTTCTATTTGCACAGCAGATAATTTAGTTAATTCGTTACTAAATAATGCATTACTAATATTTAGCGCTTCTTCATAAGCAGCTTCACCATGAATAAATGTAGTTAATTCTTTTGCTAATACTTTTTGTGCTAATCTTTCTTGTGGTGCTTTAGTAAATTCTACTTCTATTTTATCTATTTCATCTTTAGTTAAGAAAGTAAATTGTTTTAATCTTTTAATTACTTCACTATCAGAAGTATTAATCCAGAACTGATAAAATTCATATGGTGAAGTTTTCTTTGGATCTAACCAAACAGTACCACTTTCTGTTTTACCAAATTTAGTACCATCAGATTTTACAATTAAAGGTATAGTATATCCGTAAGCCTTAGCTTCATGACCTACTCTTTTTCTGATTAACTCTATCCCAGCAGTAATATTTCCCCATTGATCTTGTCCACCAATTTGTACACTACATTTATTATTAACAAACAAGTGATGCCAATCTAATGATTGTAAAATTTGATAAGAAAATTCTGTATAAGAAATACCTGAATCTAATCTACTTTTTACAGTATCTTTATTTATCATATAATTAACATTAAAACATTTACCATAATCTCTTAAGAATGTAATTACATCAATCTTACTAATCCAGTCATAATTATTAACAATATTAGTAAATTTAAATATATTTTTTACTTGATTAGAAATACCTTTAGCATTTTCTAGTGTTTCTTCTAAAGTAATCATTTTTCTTTCACCTTGTTGCTTAGGGTCACCAATTAAACCTGTTGCTCCACCTACTAATAAAATAGGTGTATGTCCTTTATCTAAAAATCTTTTTGCAACTAAATAAGTAACTAAATGCCCAACATGTAAACTATCTCCTGTTGGGTCGGCACCTAAATAAAAAGTAGCTTTATTGTTTTCTAAATAATCTTCAATACCAGTATCTGTTGTATCAAAAAATAATTCTCTATATTTTAATTCTTCTATTAATGTCATTTTTTTCATATTCTTCTCCTCATTTTAACGAAAAAAGTCCCTAGAAAATCTAAGGACGAGTTAACGCGGTACCACCTTAGTTCTAGAGACCTAGCACTTTATTCTCTTAACGCGAGTAATCGTTTGTACTTTTAATACAAATATCTCATTAGATGTATTTCATTTTAATTTAATCTTAATTTCCACCAACCATTAAGTCTCTATATAATAAATTTAAAATTACTTCTTCTAAATCATCGATTTATTTCATTGAATCTCTATAAATAATTTTGTGTGGCATAACAACACTTTTTTCTTCAACTTCTTCATCTTTCATGAATTTAGTTAATAAACGCATCGCTACAGCACCTATTGCATAAACAGGATTATCTACACATGTTAAAGTTGGTCTAGATAATTTTGCATAACTTGTATTTTGGAACCCAGCAACCATTATATCATTAGGAATACTCATATTCATTTCTCTTGCAACATTGATAAACGAAACAGCTATACTATCTCTTACTGCTATTGCAGCATCAATTTTATTTTCAGCAAAGAATGTTTGGAAGTGAGGTTGATTAATATCAATATCACCACTTGTTCTAAATATTTTAGGTTCTAATTTAGCTTCATTCATTGCTTTAGTATAACCTAATTCTTTTTTAATATTAGTTGTATATCTTCTAACAGTAGCTAATAAATAAATATCTTTTTTACCTTTTTCAATTAGTTCTTTAGTAATTTCATATGAAGCTTTTTCATAATCGATTGCTACAGAAGCGTATTCAAAATCGTAAACAACATTACTTAATACAAAAGGAATACTAGAATCAGTTAAACAATCACTTACTTCTTTGATTTCCTCTTCAGATAATTCATCATTTAAGATTAGTACTCCATCAA
This sequence comes from bacterium, assembly GCA_044432925.1. Taxonomy (GTDB): domain Bacteria; phylum Bacillota_I; class Bacilli_A; order Acholeplasmatales; family Anaeroplasmataceae; genus JAWXUE01. The sequence goes on from JAWXUE010000003.1 coordinate 34,117, forward strand.
CTTGTTCAGCAGCAACAGTTCTTGCAACTTCAAAAGCAGAGTTATCTACCATTGAGAATATTTTAATTGAATATTTATATTCTTTAGCAATATCCATTATACCACCTAAAGTTTGAGAAACAGAAGCTCTTGTAATGTCAGAAACCATCACCCCAACAGTTGTTGTTTTTCTACTTGCTAATCCTCTTGCAATAGCATTTGGTTTATATCCTAATTCTTTTATAACCGCAAGTACATTTTCTCTTGTTTTAGCACTAACTTTTTCAGGGTTATTTAATACTCTTGAAACTGTTGCTAATGAAACTCTTGCAGCACCTGATACATCATATATTGTAGCTTTTGCCATTATAATCACCTACCTACGTAAATTATACCATTAAAACGATTATTTTTCAATGAAATTTACTTGATTTATTAATTTATTTATATCTCCTGCTCCCATGAAAACATAAACATTTTCATTATTAATTGAATTTAATATATCATTATTAAACTTAATAAAGTTAGTTTTTTCTAATAATAAATTACCTTCTCCTTGTTCTCTAATTGAAGAAAACACATCTAATATATATACTTCATCAGCTATACTTAAAGATTTAATAAAGTCAGTTAATAAAACTTTAGTTCTTGAATAAGTATGCGGTTGAAATAAAACAATAATTTTTTTATCTTTATAATAATTTTTTAAATATGAAAGTGTTGAAGATATTTCTGTTGGGTGGTGAGCATAATCATCATATATAATTGTATTATTTATTATATATTTTTCTAATCTTCTTTTAGGTAGTTTCAAATTATTAATATTATTTTTAATATAATCATCATCACTATCTATTAATTTACATATAATAAAACTTGCTACAAAATTATAAATATTATGCAATCCAAGTTCAATATCAAAACTATAATTATTTCCATAAAATGCTATTGTTACAACATTTTTTTCATAATGAAATTTAATGTCATTATAATCATTCATACCAAATGTTATCAAGTTATAATGTTTTATTTTTTTACAATTTTCATCGTCCCCATTAACAATGACTATTTGTGAGTTAACAGCAGCTTTTTGAAAACTTGTTATAACATCTTCAATATTTTTAAAATAATCTGGATGATCCAACTCTATATTATTAATTAATAATATCTTATTTGTGTATTCTAGAAAATTATTTTTATATTCACATGCTTCTAAAACTAAATATTGAGCTTCTCTATTTGCTCTACCATAACCATCTCCACATAAAATATTAATATTCTTATTAGTTAATTGAGAAATAAATGATGTTGTTGTAGTTTTACCATGAGTACCTGAAATGGATATTTTTGGCATTCTAAAAAATTTTTCGATAAAATATGGATAATCATAATATTCACAAGTATTTTTTATAGTTTTTACATATTCACTATTTTTAAAAGCATTTCCAACAACATAAGTGTAATCATTATTTATTGTTATATTATTTATCTCTTCAATAATAACTTCTTCTTTTATTAAGCTAGTAGTAAAAAAATTATTGTTAAAATCGCATCCAATAACTTTGTGTCCTAATTCGACAAGAATACTTGATAATGAACACATTCCTACACCTTTTATACCTACTAAATAAAAAATCATCTAATCACCTAATAAATAATATGAAAAAAAATACAAATTATTCTTTTATTTATTGAAAAAGTAATGTATAATATAATCATATGTAAAGCGTTTTCATAAGAGGGGGAAACAATATGTCAGCAACAATAAAAGATGTAGCTAGATTATCATATGTTAGTGTAGCTACTGTATCAAGAGTTTTAAACAATACAGGATATGTACACGAAGAAACTAAACAAAAGATTTTAGACGCTATTGAAGAATTAAATTACAAACCTAATCAATTTGCTAGATTTTTAACAGGAAAGAAAACTGGAATTATAGGAGTTTTAATTCCACATTTAAGGTCTTCTTTTTATAGTGAATTTGTTGATGGATTAGAAAAAGCATTTCATTCTAATGATTACAAATTAATGTTAGCAAGTACAAATGATTCTAAAATGCTTGAGAAAAATTATATAGATACATTTAAAGATTATAATGTAGATGGATTAATAATAGCATCAAATATTTTAAATGAAGAAGAAATATTAAATTTCGGTAAACCTGTTGTTACTGTAGATCATAAAATATCAGAATGTATACCGTCATTGACGTGCGATAATTATAATGGTGGAAAATTAGCAGCTAAAGAATTAATGGATTGTGGTTGTAAAAATATACTACTTTTAAGAGGTCCTTCATTTCTTATGACTACTATTGACAGAACTACTGGTTTCTTAGAAGGAATAAATGATGGAGTTAGTGTTGAAACATTTGATTTTGATTTAGTAAATCCAGATAAAGATATAATTTACAAACATTTAAAAAATAATCCTAAAATAGATGGTATATTTGCAACATCAGATATATTAGCAATTGTAGCTCTATCAGTATTAAATAAAGTTGGTAAATCAGTACCTGAGGGATGTAAAATAGTTGGATTTGATAATATATTTATGAGTTCACTTACTTCTCCTTCATTAACAACTATCGAACAACCTATTACATATATTGGAATGCAGGCTTTTAATGTATTTAATAAATTGATTAATAAAGAAGATATAACTGACTTACATCAAATATTAGAAGTTAATATTAAAAAAAGAGGCAGTACTCGAATAGACTAAAAAAAATCACATCGTAATGATGTGATATTTTTTTATATATTTCTTTTATACTTAGTAGATAAGTTATTTAATTTATTTGTTATATCGCTTGTTAACGCCTTTTTATTCATACGCCATACCCAGTTCCCACCAAGTGTTGAAGGTATATTAGTACGCGCTTTTTCATCTAGTTCTAATACATCTTGCATAGTAACAATAACATAATCTGCTACACTAGAGAACATTTTTTCAATCATAGACCAAACTATTTTTTCATCTGTAGTATTTAAGTATTTACAAACTTTTTTCTTTTCTTCAGAAGAAATTTCATTCCACCAACCTAAAATAGGTGGATTGTCATGTGTACCAGCATAACATACGATATTTTCATCATAATTATGTGGTAAATGTTCATTTGAATCATCTGAACCAAATCCGAATGTTATTAACTTCATTCCAGGGAATTTAGTTTTTTCTAATAATTCTACTACATCAGGAGTAATAAAACCTAAATCCTCAGCAATGATAGGTAACTCCCCTAACTCTTCTTTTACTTTCGCAAATAAGTTGTATCCAGGTCCTTCACACCATTGTCCATTTATAGCATCTTCATCTTCTGCAGGAATACTGTAGTATCCAGCAAACCCTCTAAAATGATCTATTCTAGTTAAGTCGAAAAGTTTACTTGCTTGTTCTACTCTTTTAACCCAAAATTCATAACCTGTTTCATCCATATATTTATAATCATAAATAGGATTTCCCCATAATTGTCCTTTAGCACAAAAACCATCTGGAGGACAACCTGCTACAACAGTCATATTTAAATTTTCATCTAATAAATAATTATTTGGATATTCCCAAACATCAGCAGAGTCATAAGCTACATAAATAGCCATATCTCCAATAAATTTAATACCTTTACTATTAGCATATGATTTTAATTTATTCCATTGTTTTAAAAACATGAATTGAACATAATTCCAAAAATCAGTATCTTTTTTATCTAAACTAACATCTTTATAATTTCTATACTTTTCATCCCACATTATCCAAGCAAGACCATTATGCATATATTTTAAAGTCATAAATTTAGAATAAGATTCTAACCAATATTTACTATCTTCTACAAATGATATAAACTCTTTATTATTTACATCAAATTTTGAAAATGATTTTTTTAATAAATCTATTCTATAATTATAAATATATTCATAATTAACTTCATCTTCATTATTTTCTAAATTAATTAAATCAGAGTTATCTAATAAACCTTCTTTAACTAACATATCTAAATCAATAAAATATGGATTTCCAGCGAATGCACTAAAAGTTTGATAAGGTGAGTCCCCATAACTAGTTGGACCTAAAGGCAGTATCTGCCAATAGGTCTGTTTTGCTTCAACTAGAAAATCTACAAATTTATACGCTTCTTCTCCTAATGTACCTATTCCGTAATTAGAAGGAAGACTTGATATACTCATTAAAATTCCACTTGTTTTCATATTTACCCCTTTGTTGCTCCTGACATAATTCCTTCAATTAAGAAACGTTGGAATACCATGTATAATACTGTAATTGGTAAACCTACAATTAAAGCACCAGCAGCGAATGCACTATAATGTTGATATAATGGATCATTGATGAATTTAAATAACCCAACAGCTAATGTCCATTGTTGTGTTATATCATACCCAGCAGGCGATCCAGCAGGCATGAAGTTTAATAAATAACCAGGTAGCATGTAGTCCATCCAAGGTGCCATAAACATTGATAAAGCAACGAATGTAAAGATAGGTACTGCTAATGGTAAAATTATTTTAAAGAAGATTTGTAATTTATTAGCACCATCCATCATTGCACTTTCATCTAAGTCTTTTGGAATTTGCATTAAGAACCCTTTAATTAACCATAAGTTACCAGGGATACTTCCACCTATATAAAGTATAGTTAATGCAGTTGGTTTACCTAATAAACCAAATTGATTAAATAATACATACATCGCAATTAAACCCATAAATGAAGGGAATGCTTGTAAAACTAATAATGATAATAAACCTGCTTTTTTACCTTTAAAACTATATCTAGCAAATACATATGCAGCACCTGTAATTAATACAGTACCTACTGTCATATTGATTAATGCTATTTTTAAAGTATTCCAATACCATGTAGTAAAGTTAGTTTCTGTAAATAAATACTCGAATGCTCCAAAACTTGGATTTTCAGGCCATATTGTATTTAACATACTTGATTGTACATTTGAAAATGCTAATCCAAATATATAAATTACAGGTACAATTACAATTACTGATAATACTGCTATTTGTGTTACAAGACCAAATTTAACAACTAAATTTTTCCATTTAAATAAGTTTTTAACTGATTGATCACTTATATTTCTTATTTTTGGAGCTTTTAAATAGTAGATTATCCCAAATACAGGAATCAGACCAATAAAGCCAGCTGTTAATTTTTTATATCCTTTTTTATCTGCTATATCTACTGTTAAAGATTGACCCATTAGATATAAACCAAATAAAACTATAATTAAAACTAATAACCAAAATTTTTCCATAATATTAATCCTCCTGGAACGCTTTAGTTCGACTTAAATTCCATGCAGTAACAGAACCTACTACAATGAAAATTAACACAGAGAACACTGACGCCATATTATAAATACTATAATCAACTGTTAACTTATACATCCAAGAGATTAATATATCGGTATCCCCAGCGTACGCTCGGTCGATAAATCCATCATTTGGTCCCCCACCTGTAATAAAGTAGATTACACCAAAGTTGTTGAAGTTACCCGAGAATGACATAATAAGAATAGGAGCTGTTGAATATAAAACTAATGGGAAAGTAATCAATTTCAATTGTTGATATTTTGTAGCACCATCTATTTCTGCTGCTTCATATAAAGTTTTATCAATTGAAGTCATTACACCACTCATTAATGCCATAAAGTAAGGGAACCCTAACCATATGTTAACAACTACTAATGTTGATCTTGTTAAGAAAATATTATTAACATTTGAGAACCATTGAATATCTCTTGGTCCTAAGTAGAATAATTGTTGTATAGGATTAGTAATACTTTCATAAGGTACTCCTAATATACCCATTGAATTAAATACATCATAAAACCCTAACATTTCTACTATTTCATTAATTAATCCTGTTTCATTGAAGATTACTGAGAATACCATTTGTGATAATAAACCTGGTATTGCCCAAGGAAGTATTAATATACATCTCCAAAATTTTCTAAATATGATATGTTCACTGTTTAATATTAACGCTTGGAATAATCCACCAAAGAATACTGTTCCTGTTGCTAATACTGCCCATAAGATAGTCCATCCTAAAACTTTCCAGAATGTTGTACCAAATGATGAACCTAATCCATCTGTAAAACTAAATAGATTTATAAAGTTATCAATCCCAACAAAACCAAAGTTTGAAATCATTGATTGAGCACCACTAATTGAAGTAAATGCTAATATAAATCCAAAGATAATTGGCATTATCGAAATGAACGCTAAAACAAATAAAGCGGGTGATAACACGATATATTCAAAACAATTTTCATAAACTGATTTAAAATATGTCTTTTCACTTTCAACTTCTTCTTTTTTAATTTTTTTGCTAGAAACTTTATAAGCATCTGTTGCAGACCATATTAATGGAATCATGAAGAACGCAAATAAAATAACACCAATAATACCTTCTAATAGCACTTGTACTGAAACATGTCCCATAATCTCATAAGATGTATTTAAAGTTACATTGCTAGGCATTAAAGCATCTTGTACTGCCATATGTTGCTTGTAAGAATAGTTTCCTATTTCTCCTAAAGTTGTTACAGCCCAAAATGATTTGATAAATAACCCTGCTTTATCATAGAAGAAATTAGAATATCTAGTTTCAAATTCTTCTTTTAATACAGGATCTAATTCTAAAGCTACTTTAAACATTAATTTATTATAATCAGAAGATGTGTAAATATTTGATACTGTTTGATTATATTGATTGTTAACAAATGCTTTAAAATTATTTGTTCTTGTACCACCAATATATTGAACATAATCAGCACCAATAGCTACACCTGGTTCATAATATTCATACACAACCTTATAATCAGATGATACTACTAATTGGTAATTAATAGATAACTCTCTTGGATCTAGACCAGGAAGTGTTTCATATATTTCTTGTTCTACTAAATCTAAATAAACATCAGTACCGCTACTGCTTTCTTTATTTAATAGTAAATAAAACTCATTATTTTTATCTCTAATAATACTAGTTCCTCTATAGTATCTAGTATACTCTGCATAATCATAAATCGCTTCATCACTAATAGCTTTACCCGTAACGGGATTTATTTGTAAAACATATTTTTCTCCTAATGTTGTAATCTCACGATAATATTTACCATCATTAACAAGAATCATATATCCTGTTTCCATTGGTAAATAATCAACATTAAAATCTTCTTCTAAAACAGCAGAGCCCCCTGTTAAATCTCTAAATGTAACTTTACTATTTTCACGTAACTCTTCTACTAAATATGCTATAACAGCCTCTTCATTGAATGCTGATTCATCTTCACTAAAATTAGTTACTTCATTATAATAGTCTTCTAATTCAGTATCGTTCCCTTTCGCTTTATTGTAATAATAATAATCTTCAAAGAAAATTTGTTCGAAATCATTACCACTAACTCTTGAATAAGGATCAATAACATCTCCATAATTACTTGTACCAATTTCTATAGATACAAATAGAATAAAGAATAAGAAAAAGAATCCAGCTTTTAAAAATTGTTTATTAAATACTTGCCCTAAACCCCATATTAAACCAGAGGCTATAGCTTTTAATATGCTAATTGCTTTCATGTGTCTTACCACCTATCTTTTAAAAATATAGGTGGTCTAGATAAAGACCAGACCACCCACTTGTTTTTTAACCTAATCTTAACTTCTCAGCTGCAATATAACCTTTTTCAGCTGTTACTAATGCTGCTTGAATAGCAGTTGTACTTGTTGTTGCATTTCCTGTATTCCATACAGATTTAACCATTGTTTCACCAGGTCCCCAGTAACTTGCACTACTTGGAATAACTGGCATTGGAATAGCTTTATCAATTTGATTTGATACAACTTGTAAAATTGGATCATTTTTTACATCCTCAGGTAATAGCTCAGTTTTTAAAGCTGGTAATTTACCTTTGTGATCATATAATAATTGCATTCCAACTTCACTAGACATAAATTCAACGAATTTAGTTGCTGCTTCTTGTTGATTTGAATATTTGTAAACTGCATTCATAATAGCTCCAGTAAATGGTTGAGCTTCTTTATCTTCTCCATCTACATTAATAGTAGGGATAGTAGTAACACCAAAATTTTCACCTAATTTTGAAGAATAAGATTCAATCATCCAAGGACCAGAAATGATATAAGGTAATTTACCTTCTTCAAATGCTGCACCTGAATTTTGAGAATCATGATTTGCTGTACCTGTAACAACAGGTTTTAAAGTATTTACTAACCAATCTACTGCTGCTGTTGCATTTGCAGTTGCTGTATAGTTATCACCAGAACCTGTAGCAAATCCTACATTACTAGCATCATTTAAATTAACACCAAATGGATAGAATCCATGAGCTGAATAAGCAAATTGAAGCATATAGTTATCAGCCCAATGTGAAGATTGACCTAAATAATAACTATTATTAGTTTCCATATATGTAGTTGCTTCTGCAATTAACTGTTCGAATGTTGTAACAGGAGCATCACCTGAAATTAATGCTTTGTTATACATTAAAACAATTGATTCAATTGATTGAGGTACACCATATAGTTTATCAACACCACTTCCATCAAATGCACCTGTTGATTCATTATAATTAACAGTACCGATTTGCATACCTAGTGGGTGAAGTGTATCTTCTAATCTAGTTTTAACACTATCACTTAATCCTAATACTAAATCTTCACTAATAGCTACTGCTAAATTATCATGAGGTAATTGCCAAACATCAGCACCATTACCAGATGGACCAAATGTTTTTAATTTTTCTCTAGCATCAGCTGTACCCATATGTTGATGAGATACTAAGATGTCTGGTTCTACTTTGTTAAATTCTTCAATTAACTCAGCTACATAATCACCTTTTTCATCATCAATCCAAACTCTTATTTCTGTTTTAGGTTTAATAATATCACTAAAATCTATTATTCCTCCATTGTTTTCAGCAGAACATCCAACAAGGAATAATGATACTAATGATAAACTCATTAAAGAAATTATTCTTTTCATATTCTTTCTCCTTATTTAGTAACTGTAAAAGTAATTACTTTATCAGTTGTATTTCCCCACGCATCGATTACACGTAATGTAACTTTGTAATCTCCTTCTTTACTAGTATCAACAGTACCTAGTCCTGAAGGTACGAATACTTTAGCAGTAATATCTCCATCACGATCATCTGTTGCTTCATATTGAGGGAATAATTTCATATCAAATGGTTCTCCCCAAGGTACTTCAATAGTATCTTTTCCTCTTAGTAAAGTAATACTTGGTGCTTCTTTATCCATATTTAATACTGCTTCACATGTTTTAACAGTATCATCAAATGCTATAGTATAAGATGTACCTAAACTTAATTCACCTTTTAATGTAAATACGAAATCTTTTACTGAATCTGCATTTTTATCAAAGTCAATTGATTCAATTTCAACTTTTTTAGTTGAATCGTTAGTTTGATAAATTTCAAATAAATCTATTGCTAAATTTACTCTTTCTTCTTCAGTATATAAAACTTCTTCTACTGAATTATCTAAATCAGCTTCAACTTTAACTTTTGGGATTTCAATTGTTGTTGATAATGAACCAATTACACTTTGAGAATTAACTGCATAAGTTCCTGTATAAGATCCATTACTTGCAACTCCAAAATCAACGAATTTTAATTGGAATGCTTCTTCAACAAATGTATTTGACTCTTCAGCTGTAAATACAGTTCCATTTGCTACAGCCATAAATTGTGGCGTTCCAGCAACTGAATCTTCATTGAATTTTAAATCTCCATAACTACTATGTTTTTTAGTATCATCTGACCCAGCGTAAACTAAAGCACCAGTATCACCAATTGTACTTGCTTCTAAAATAGCACCTTTAATATCAGTACCATCTGGAGCTCTACCAATTGTTTTAAATAATTGTAATGGAGTTCCCCATTCTGTTGCTGTATGTTCACCGATCATTCCCCATGAATGGAAACCTAAGTTATCTTCATATGAAGGTGAATAATAACTTACTAACATTAAATGATTTAAATCAGTACTTGAGTAAACAACTTCATCCGCTTTTGCGTTTTCAAATACAAAAGCATGTTTAACTCCTGAACCTTTAATATCAGTAACATCAAATGTTAAGTCAGCTCCACCATAAGATAGTTTATTATCCCAGTCTGGTGTACCATCACCAGCATCAAGTGCAGGAATAACACCAATACTATCTAAAGCATCAGCATATATAGGAAAGTCAGCTGTTATAATAGTACCATTTTTAGTAATAGTAACTTCATCAGTAGATCCTGCTGCACCTCTGTTCCAATTATGAAATACTACATTAGAATCACTAACTTGATTTCTAACAAATGTTAGTTTCAATGTTCCGTGTTCTGTAGATTCTCTTAATTCTAATGCACCAATTCCTAAAACAGTTAAACAAGTTCCTACTGTTAAGATTAATGCAAAGCTAAATAAAACTTTAATTTTTCTCATCTAGTTCTTCTCCTTTTCTTTTTTTAACTAGCTGTATTACACTTATACTATATTATATGGATAATTAAATGTAAACGCTTTTTTAGTGTGTAACCGGTATCATATTGATTACTTTTTGTATATTATAGAAAAAAAGGGGTAATTGCAAATGAGTAAACGATTACACTATTTTTTAATAATATGAAAGTTGTTATAATAAAATTAAAAAGGGGTTAATCATATGACAAACTTTAACAATTGTTTTATTAGCTTAAACGAAATACAAATAGAAAATCAGTATTTAAATAATGAATATGAACTATTTGAAAATAATATCATTATAAAAAAAGGACATGTCACTTCTAATATATCATTAGTAGATGAGATAGATTTAAAGAAACTATATTACATAAAAATTAATAGTAATATAATTGAAATATCAAAACATAATTTATATGAAACAAGTAAATTTAATACTTTATTTAATTATAAAGGTGATTTAGGTGTAGTTGTTTGTGAAAATAGTATTTTTATTAGAGTGTTCGCTCCAACAAAATATAAAATTGATTTAAATATTTATAAAACAGGTCATGAAGATGATTTAATACAAAGTATGAAAATGAAAAAAAAGAAAGGTATTTTTGAAATTGAGATTGATAAGTCTTTTGAAAATTTCTATTATACTTTTGCTGTATATGATAATATTAATATTTTACAATATACAGAGGTTGTTGACCCTTATGCTAGGACAACAGGAGTTAATGGTTTAAGAGGTATGATAAGTGATTTAAGTACAACTAAGAAAATAAATACTCCTTACCCTAAAAGAAAATTTAATGAAGCTATAGTTTATGAATTACATACAAGAGATTTATCAACTGATGCATCTTGGAATGGTAATGAAAATTATAAAGGTAAGTTTTTAGGATTAATTGAAAAAAATACTTCTTATACAAAAAATAACACTACTGTTACAACAGGGTTTGATCATATTAAAGAATTAGGTGTAACAGATGTACAACTTCTTCCTATTTTTGATTTCTTTATGGTTGATGAATCTCGTTTAAATGATGAAAATTATAAAAATATTAAAAATGGTATTTTTAACTGGGGTTATATGGGATTAAATTTCAATGCATTAGAAGGTTCTTATTCTACTAATCCATATGATGGATTAATTAGAGTTGAAGAATTTAAGAAAGTTGTTGAGGAATTTAATAAAAATAATATCGGAGTAATTATGGATGTTGTTTATAATCATACAGCTTTTACAGAAGAATCTAATTTCAATATTTTAGTACCAGGGTATTATCATAGAATGAAAGATAATAAATTTACAAATGCTAGTGCATGTGGAAATGAAACTGCATCTGAAAAATTTATGGTAAGAAAATTTATAGTGGATTCATTAGTATTTTGGGCTAAAGAATATCATTTAAGTGGATTTAGATTTGACTTAATGCAAATTCATGATGTTGAAACAATGAATCAAGTAACAAGAGAATTAAGAAAAATTGATTCTTCTATTATAGTGTATGGGGAACCTTGGACAGGTGGAGAAACACCTTTAGGTGAAGATATTCAAGCAGGTAAGAAAAACTTAGTTAAAATGAAACACGTAGGGGCATTTAATGATGAAATTAGAGACGGTATAAAAGGTTCTGTATTTGATTTTAGTGTACCTGGATTTGTTCAAGGGTTTGGTAATGATAAAATGATTGAACAAATTAAATATGGAATAGTTGGTGGGGTATTACATCCTCATATTAATTTAGATTATTTAAATGAAGGTGCATGGCATACTTCTTCTAGTAAATGTGTAAACTATTCATCTGCACATGATAATCATACTATTTGGGATAAACTTACTTTATCATCAAGTGTGAGTGTTGAAGAAAGAAAAGAAATGCATAAGTTAACAAATAGTATTGTATTACTATCTCAAGGTTTAGCTTTTATTCACGCTGGTGCAGAGATGTGTCGCAGTAAACCTCAAGAGGATGGAAGTTTAGAAGATAACTCATATGACTCATCTGATTACACAAATAAAATTAGATGGGATGCTAAAATTGATAATTATGATGTATTTGAATTTCATAGAGATTTAATTAAATTTAGAAAAGATAATCGTTGTTTCTTTTTAAGTGATAAAAAAATATTAGATATTAAATTCAATCATGCAAATAATGATTATATATCATATACATTAGATAATAAATACTTAATTATATTTAATAGTACAAATAAAATTAATATTAATTTAGATAGTGATTATAAGATTGTAATGGAAAATAATATCTTTGTTCAAAATAATAAAACGGCTTTACTAGGCGATTATACTTTAAATCCTAATTCAACAAATATATTTAAAATAAGATAAAATAAAAAATACATAGAATAATATATTCTATGTATTTTATTTTTACCCTTGTCTTATTGATTCAATAGGACGTTTTCTAGCAATTTTATATACAGGGAAGAAACTTGATACAAATGAAACAAGTAAACTTACTCCTAATACTAAAATTATTTGTCTAATATTTGGATTTAATAATGACATTTCTAATCCTGCTTGTTCTCTTAGTAAAGTATTAATTACATTACTTGTAATGAAAATTGCAACACAAGAAACTACAAAATTGATAGCACCAATTATTAATGTTTCACTAAAGAATATTCCAAATACATCTTTACTTCTAGCTCCAATAGCTCTTAATATACCAATTTCTTTTTGTTTATATGAAATAGATGTACTAATAAAGTTAAATAATAATAAAGAAGCGAAAGCTGCAAAGAATAAACCTAAATATAAAAATACTTCAGCAAACATTTCAATATAATCATTTGCAAAAACAATTGTTTGTTGTATTGAACAAGTAAACTCATAAGTATATTTATCTTCTACATAAGTAAAGTCTACTAATTTTTTTAATGTAGTAGTATCTTGTGGAAAGATAACTATTGCTGAATCATAACCTGATGCTGGGATTAACTCTTTAAGTTCTTTATAATAACCAGTTGAAATTATACCTTTATTATATGTTAGGTCTGTTGATACCCCAACAATCTTAACTTCTTCTGCTTCAGAAAAAACATTATATATATTTAATTCAGTAGATAAATTTGAAAGATTTAATTTTGCCATTATTAAGTCATTACATATTTGTTTACCAGATAAATAATCAAAATTATGCATATCATTGTATCCATAATCAATTAAATATTGAACCCATGTTTCAGTATACCACTCTTCTTTTGTTTCTTCAGTTGCAGTATCCCAATTTTCATAATTATAACCATCTGGATACTGAGGATAAACATTATTTGAAAATTGATTTTCCCAATCTTTAGCATATCCATTTTTTTCAACATAATTAGTTATTGCATTTCTTTTCTCTTCTTCTGTTAAACTATTTGATGCTTCGTTCATATCTTCATAAAACATATTCGAAAACGAATCATAACTTATAACTATTTCTTTAGTTGATAAAGTTGTTTTATTTTCATCAAAGAAAGTAACACTTTGATAATTAAACTCAAAAAACTCACTTATAGAAGAATATTCTGTTACAAGATCATTTTTAAATATCATTAAATTAGCTTCAGTTGTTAAAGATTCTTCTTTTTCCTCTTCAATGAAGAAATCTTCATGATATATAGTAGTACAATGTAAATCATTTTGAATCACACCTTGGAATGTATATGCATCCATACCACTATTAGAAGAAGTATCTTTTAAATCTTCATATTTTTCAGAATCAAGTTTAGTATCTAAGATACCTACTACTTTTTTTTCATTAATCGTTTTACCAATTAAATCATTATATGAATTAATATCATATTTAAGCTCTTCATTAGATGTTGTATCATAAATTCTATATCCACCAACCTCATAATGTTCATACATATATTTAGTAATTACAACTTCATTAATATTAGCTGGTAAATCACCTTCTAAATCCATACCTAGATCATCTATTATATCTTTTGTTATACTAATTGCTTTATCCGATGAGTAAGTGTAGTATGGAGCTGATATATTTAATTGAAGATTTTCACCAAATCTAAATTGTTCATTATAAATAGGAAAAGTTTCTGCATTATAATCTTTTTCTAGTTTATCTAAATCATCTTGAGTAATATCTATTTCTCTATTCCAATTCTCTCCAACAGAATATTTTTGAATACCAGAATACAATACTTTGTTATCAATAAAAGAGTTATAAGTTACATCAGCACCATCATAACATCCCATAGTATCTGCAGTACCAAATAAAGTAAATGCACAAATCGATAATAATATAGTAATCATTAATCTTCCTGGTTTTACTTTTAAACTACTAGCACCAATTCTCACAGAGTTTTTTAAACCTAATTTAGATTTTTTTAGTCTAAATATATCATTCTTTTTTAAAAGAATATCTTCTGTTTTAGTATCTCTAAATGCTTCACTAGATCCTTCATCAGTTATTCTTGCTGCTACTTTAGCTGCTGAAGTTGTTCTATCATTTAAAGAAATAATAACATCTTGTTTAGACTCTTTAATATGTTTTTTAATTCTCTCAAATTCTTCTAATGTTAAATCATGACCTTGTTTAATTTGAATAGCTTGATTTTCATATAACGAAATACCTTTAGATATTTCTTTGTTCTCTACTTCATATTTAACAATATCACTAATAATTGAACCATCTTTAAATTCAATTACTCTATCTCCATAATTTTCAGCAAACTCTCTATCATGAGATACAATAATAACTAATTTATCTTTTGATAATTCTTTTAATGTATCAAATACAGCAATACCTGTATTTGAATCTAGTGCACCTGTTGGTTCATCCGCTAAAATTATATCTGGGTTTTTTACTAAGGCTCTTGCTATTGCAACTCTTTGTTTTTGACCACCTGATAACTCTCTTGGTTTTCTTCCACCAAATCCAACTAAATCAACTTGCTCTAAAATATTGTCTATTATTTGTTTAGAACATTTTTCATTTTGTAACTCAAGTGCTAATGCAATATTATCTGCAACACTAAATTCATCTAATACATTATATGATTGGAATATAAACCCTAAATAAGTATTTCTATATGAATCAAATTCTGATTGACTAAAATCTTTACTTGATTTTCCTTTAATAATTATTTCTCCACCATCATATGTATCTAGTCCACCTAGTAAGTTTAATAAAGTAGATTTCCCACTCCCTGACTTACCTAATATAAAAATCATACCTTTTTGTGGAAATAATAAATCTACTCCAGCAAGTGCATTAACTACTGCACCTTTTTTTGGCTTGTATTGTTTTTTCAATCCTTTTACTTCTAACATAATAATCACCTCGTTTTTATACTAACATTAATGTTAAGGTTAAGGTCAATATTTTTTTGTGTTTTTCTTGATAATAATGTAAAATAATATTAGGAGTTGATAACATGAAAAATTCATTTAAAATATCTGAGGTTGCTAGGTTTCTTTCTATTACTACTACAACGTTAAGACATTATGAAAAAGAAGGATTAATTAAACCATATTATACCGATGAAATAACAAATTATCGTTATTATAATCTAGATAATATAAACGATATTTCTTATATTGTATTGCTTAGAAAAGTTGGTATTAGTATTAATCAAATCAAAGAATACTTAACTAATAATACAGGATTAAATGAAGTACTAAATGATTTAATTAACCAAAGAGATTTACTTAATAATACTATACAACAAATTGAATCAATAAGTATTTCTAATTATAATTATATTGTTAACGAAATAACTTTATCAAAGTGTAGCTATATATCAAAAAGTTACAATATTAAAGGAATAGATGATGCTTATAGCAAAGTACAGCTTTTCTTAAGTGAAGTTCTAAATCATGTTAATGTTGAGTTACCTTTGATATACTTAGAAGTTAATTATAATGAAGTCAATTTTAATAATTTGAATACAAATATAGGTATTGAGATTTCAAAAAGCAATATAGAACATTCTATACGTGATGAAACTTTAGCATTAGAAACATATCATAAAGGAACTTATGAAACAATTACCAACGCTCATGAAGAAATAAAAAAATACGCCTTAGACAATAATTTGAAATTGAAAGGTAACATATACCATTACTTTTACGAATCATTTAGTTTAAGAAAAGATTCTAATTCTTTTTTAACAAAAATAATTATGCCTATTTACTAAAAATCGCACAATAACAACATTTAAATATAAAAGACTATAAAGTGTATACAACACCTTATAGTCTTTTATTTTACGCTTCTTTTTTCTTTAAGAATACAAATCCTAATCCACCAGCAATACCAAGTACTGCTATGATTGAAATTGTTACTGCTATAATAACACCGATATTAGAACTATCTTCAGCAGGTAATGTAATACCACTATACATAATAACTGTATCATAACTTGTTAAAGTCATTGTTGTATCAGCGTTATATAAACCTGTTAAATCTATCCCTAATTTATCACCAACTACAACCCATTCACCCTCAGGTAAATCGAATGTTTTAGCGCTACTAGTATTATTGAAAGCAATTATTATATCATCCCATGTATCTCCATTAGCATTTCCTTTAATTCTTAATACAATAGAACCATCAGGTGATGTAATAAATTCACAATGTTCTGATACCTCATCGAAACTCATCATTCTAAATGCTGGGTGATCTTTTCTTATTTGAATTAAGGCTTTATAATAATTGAACATTTCAATATTATCACCTTTTTTATCCCATCTAATTTGATTTACAGCATCAGACTCATTATAACTATTGTGACTATATAACTCTCCTTCTACTTCTGAAGGTTTAGTTCTACATAACTCAACACCAGCGTGTAAGAAAGGAATTCCTTGAGATAATAAAACAATAGCATTTGATTGTTTATGAGCATATTCTAATTGTGTAGATTTTAAACCAGTTAATCTTAATTTATCATATAATGTATTATTATCATGAGCAGATACATAATTAACCATTTGAGACGGAGCAGTTGTACCCGTTAAACCTCTTTGGATACTATTAACTGTTGTGTCATCTGAGGCACCTTGTACAAATCCACCAGCCGTTGATGCAAATACTGAACCTTTAACTGCATCTCTAATTTCATCATTAAAGATTGCTACATTAGGCATTTGAGTATAATTATCTTTACCAGCTGCAACTGAAGGATCTAAAGCACTCCCTCCAGCATCCCAAGGCTCACCATAAATAATAATTGAAGGATCAATTTCATGAACTGCTTTAGCTACTGAATTCATAGTTTCTACATCATGTAATTGCATTAAGTCAAATCTAAATCCAGAAATGTTATATTCTTTTGCATAAAATACAATTGAATCAACAATTAATTTTTGCATCATTGTTCTTTCTGAAGCAGTCTCATTACCACAACCACTACCATTACTAAATGAACCATCAGCATTTAATCTGTGATAATAACCAGGCATTAAAACATCAAAATTAGAATCACTTCCTGATGAAGTATGGTTATATACAACGTCCATAATTACTCTAATATCATTATCATGGAATCCTTGAACCATTTCTTTGAATTCACTAACTCTTGATGTACCATCAAACGGATTAGTTGAATAAGAACCTTCTAAAGAATTATAATTTTCTGTCATATAACCCCAGTTGAATCCACCATCTGTTTTATCAAAATATCCTTTTTCATCTAATCGTGTTTCATCAACAAATCCAAAATCATGTACAGGTAATAAATGTACTGATGTAACACCTAATTCTTTTATGTGATCTAATCCTGTAGTATAACCATTATATGTTGTACCTTCTTCTACTAAACCTAAGAATTTACCTCTATTATCATCATTACCATTCCAAGAACTATGAGAAGTTAAATCCCTAACATGTAATTCATAGATAATATTATCTGTATAATTAGTTACTGTATCAGGTCTACTATCATATTGCCAATCAGTAGGATTTAATTCATCAAAATTGACAACCATCCCTCTTTTACCATTTGCACCAGTTGAATATGCATAAGGGTCTACTACTTCATTTTTATGAATTCCTCTTTCAACATAATAAGTATAGTATTTCCCAGCTAAGTCACCTGATACTGTAGTTGAAAATAATCCATTTTCTTTTTTAGTAAGTTCAACTTCTGAATAAGGAGTATCTTCTTTACTTAAATTACCATTGTTATCATGTGTTGATAATCCTTGATTATATAATCTTAAAGTAATTTTATCAGATAACGGTGACCATACTTTAAAAGTTGATTGCGCTTTTGAATAATTAACACCTAAATCACCTGAATAATCAAATTCTTTTTCAAATTGTTCTGTATCATATAACGCACTAAATCCAACTTCAATTTTTTTAGTTATACCATCAAAATCAGCAGAAATTTCATATTTCTTTTTTAAATCAACTTCATCTGATAATGTTAATGTATAAGTTGTACCATCAACTAATTTAGTTGAAGGAGTAATTTCTACATCATCAGCTAATAAAGTAAAATTAGTTAATACTTTAGTTGCTGTAAATTCTATTGTTTTTTCATCTAAGAAATTTGCTAATAAGAATTTATGAGAAGTATCAGGTCCATTAGGATCATCTAAAGATGTCCCAATGTTACCATCTCCTTGACCTAAATAAACATTACATTCTCCACCAACGAAATTTAAGTTGAAATATCTATCATAAGAAATATCTCTTTCTCCCCATGTTTCACCAGCTCCATTAACTACTAATAAACCAAACTTTTCTACACCTAAGTAATCAGCATTAGCTTCATCTGTTAAATCTAAACTTAAACTAACCCAATTACCATTAACTGTAGATTCATCGAAATGAACAAATTTACCAGTACCACCATCTGGCCATAACCAAACTTTCCAATTTTCAAAATCTTCATTATATCTAAAATAATGAATATTAACAGTATCGTTTGTTGCGATACTCTCTTCTGCTTTTATATTTTTAGAAAACGGAAGTGTAACAATTAATACTAAACTTAAAATTAAAAATAAATATTTTTTCATTCTAAATCCTCCTTTTTATATATTAATTATACATATAAAACTAATATAGTGAAAGCGTTTTATTTGTGTAATCGATTCCATGTTTTATTGTTATTGAATACTTATATTTTATAAGTTATAATTTTACTATAAAAGTTTGAAAGGAGATTTAATATGAAAATAAATCCAATAAATTATTCATTAGGAAAATACAATTTAAACAATTTTGAAGAGGGTAATAAATATAATTATTTATTATCAAATGGTCTTGGAGGTTTTAGTAGTTTAACATCTATTTCTTCTTGTGCTAGATGTGATCATGGTTTATTAATAGCAGCAAAAGTTGCTCCTAACTTTAGAACTCATTTAGTTAACAACGTTGATGATTTTGTTACTATAAACAATAAAGAATATAAATTATCTTCACAAGAATTTGCTAATAAATCTAAAAATTATAAATGTGACTTATTAGAGTTTTCTTTTTGTTATCTTCCAAAATGGGTATATCAAATAGAAGGACTAGAAATAATAAAAGAATTAGTTTTTATCCATAATACTAATACTGTTATTATTAGATACAAAGTATATTCTCACCAAAAGACAAATGCTAAACTATCTATCACTCCTTTGTTACGTTTAACTAATAAAGATGATTTCCCTAAATCAAATAATACCTTTGTTACAACAAATACTAAGGTTACTAATAAAGAAACTAAAATAGATTTACATTATTCTTACACTGGTACTACAATAGAAAATATAGGATTTGATGATGATTTATTTTTCTCTTATGACTCTAGAGATGGTAGAACTAGTATTGGTAAAAATGTAAAACAATTTACTATTGAAAATCAGATATCAAAAGAATTTGAAGAATTTTATGTTGTCTTCTCTGATAAAAGAATTAAGAGTTATAATGAATATACTGTAGATAAAGAGTTTGAAAAAGAAATTAATAGACAAAAGAAATTAATACAACAAAGTAATATAGAAGATCCTTATGGTCAATCACTTGTAATAGCTTCTGATAAATATATTTCTAAAAGAGATTCTACAAATGGAAAAACAATAATGGCTGGATTCCCTTTCTTTGCTGATTGGGGTAGAGACACAATGATTGCTATGATTGGGTGTACTATTTCAACAAAAAGATTTGAAGATGCTAAAAGTATTTTTAGAACATTTAAAGAATATGAAAAAGATGGAATGATGCCTAATATGTTCCCTGAGGGTAATTCAAATCCTTTATATAATACAGTTGATGCATCATTACTATTCTTTGAGGCTTTATATAAATATTATGAGGAAACTAAAGATTTAGAGTTTATAAAAGAAATGTATTCTACTATGCAAAATATAATTAAGTTTTATAAACAAGGTACTTCTTTTCATATAAAAATGGAGGATGATTATTTAATATCAGCTGGTAGTGATTTAGAACAATTAACTTGGATGGATATTAGATTTGGTGATATCCTCCCTACTCCTAGACATGGTAAACCTGTAGAGATAAATGCTTATTGGTACAACGCTTTAATTATTACCGATAAATTTGCTAAATTACTTAATATAGATGAAGAGTATACTACATTAGCAAATTACGTTAAAGATTCGTTTATAAGCAAATTTTATAATAAAGAATTGAAGTGCTTAAGAGATGTATTATCTAATACAAAAGCAGACAATCAAATTAGATTAAATCAAGTATGGGCTTTATCTATTTCACATACAATGATTAGTGATTCTATGGCAGAAGAAATTTTAGGTACTATTTATTCAAGATTGTTTACTCCTTATGGTTTAAGAAGTTTATGTACACAAGATGCTGAGTTTAAAGCTAATTATGGTGGTTCTCATTATAATAGAGATATGAGTTATCATCAAGGTACAGTATGGGCCTTCCCTTTAGGGGCATATTATTTAGCATTATTAAAATACTTCCCTAATAAAAAAGAAATGGTATCAAGATTACTTTCTTATACTAAGTCAACTTTATTTGAAGGTAGCTTAGGACAAATAGCTGAGATATTTGATGGACTAACACCTAATTATAGTAGAGGTTGTTTTGCTCAAGCTTGGAGCGTATCAGAAATACTAAGAGTTTATGAAGAATTACAGAAGGATTAATTTCCTTCTTTTTTTATATAAAAATAGTTACTAAACTTAATTAGTAACTATTTTATTTTTATTTAATTTTTGTTTTTGTTAATTTCCAAATATCAGTATTATACTCTTCAATAGTTCTATCACTACTAAAGAATCCACTATTAGCTGTATTAGCAATAGACATACTTAACCATTTTGTTTTATTTTTATATAAATCATTTAATTTAGCCTGAGCCTCACGATATCCTTTGAAGTCGTGTAATACAAAGTAACGATCTTGATTTAATAAGTAATCTTTAATTGCACTAAATTCATTTTCATCAAAGAATCCATTACTAAATAACTCTAATAAGTCATCAGTTTCTTTTTCACCATTGTAAATTCTAAATTCATTATTTTTTTCATAAGTAGTAACTTCATCAGCTTTTAATCCGAATAATACAACATTATCTTCTCCGACTAATTCACTAATCTCAACATTAGCTCCATCAAGTGTACCTAATGTAATAGCACCATTCATCATGAATTTCATATTACCTGTACCAGATGCTTCTTTTGAAGCAGTTGAAATTTGTTCTGAGATATCACAAGCAGGGAATATTAATTCAGCTTTAGAAACATTATAATTCTCAACAAATACTACTTTTAATAATTTATTAACATCATTGTCGTTATTAACTTTATTAGATAATACATTAATGAATCTAATTATTTCTTTTGCTAATACATAACTTGGTGCTGCTTTAGCTCCAAAGATAAATGTATGAGGGTGATAATTTTGTTTAAACGTTTCATCAGTTTTTAATTTGTTATATACATATAAAATATATAAAGCATTTAATAATTGTCTTTTATACTCATGTAATCTTTTTACTTGAATATCAAAAATAGAATTAGGATCTATTTCAATTCCTTGTTTATCTTTAATGAAATTAGCTAAAGCAACTTTTCTTGCTTTTTTCATTTTAGCAAATTTATTTTGTGCTTCTTTATTATTAACTAACTTATTTAATTTAGTTAAATTAGTTGGTTTTTCAATCCATCCAGGTGCATATTCATTTAAGATTTCAACTAACTCAGGATTTGTATGATAACACCATCTTCTATGAGTAATACCATTTGTTTTATTATTAAACTTAGTTGGATATAAATCGTTAAATGGCTTTAACTCGATATTTTTTAAGATATCAGTATGTAGGGATGCTACACCATTAACACTAAATGAACATACTACAGCTAAATGAGCCATATGTAATAATCCATTATTGATAATTAATAATTTTTCTTTATTTGGATTGTTAGCAATTTGTTTTTCAAATTTTTCGTTTATTACTACAACGATATCATATAATCTTGGGAATAAATTTTCAAATAAGTTAATATCCCATTTTTCTAATGCTTCTGCTAAGATTGTATGGTTTGTATAAGCACAAGTATTAGTTGTAATTTCTAATGCTTTATCAAATGACATACCTTCTTCATCCATTAAAATTCTCATTAATTCTAAAATTACTAAAACAGGATGAGTATCATTTAATTGAAAACATAAATGTTCTGCAATATTTTCTAAAGTTTTATGCATTGCTTTATGTTTTCTACAAGCATATACCACACCAGCTGCACTAAAGAAATATTGTTGTTTTAAACGTAACTCTTTTCCTTCATAAGTTGAATCATCTGGATATAATTGTCTATCAATTTGTTTAATTTTATCAAATGAAGTTAAATCATTTGTTTTACCGTAAGGCTCAGCAGACCACATTTTTAAAGTATTAACTACTTTATTATTTGCACCTACTAAAGGCATATCATAAGGTACTGCAGTAACAAACTCTTGGTTTTTATAACTTACTTTACCATTATCATAACTTACTTCTCCAAAGAAAGGAATAACAACACTATTAGCATCATCTCTTACTTCCATGTATGATTTGTCTAACCAGTAGTCAGGAGCTTCTTCTTGTTTATTATCAATAATATTTTGAATAAAGAATCCTTCTTTATATCTAATAGTATTTCCATGAACAGGATAACTTAAACTAGCAGCACTATCCATAAAACAAGCAGCAAGTCTTCCTAGACCACCATTACCCAGCCCAGCATCTCCCTCTTCATTTTCTAATTTATTAAGATCAATTTTCAATTCTTTTAATCCTTCTTTAATAACACTATGAACACTTAGGTTATAAATATTACTAGTAAACATTCTTCCCATTAAAAACTCCATTGAGAAATAATATACTTCTCTTGAATTTTTATTATTTAACTTCTTTTTAGTTTTTAACCAATCTTCAGATATTTGTCCTTTAACTAATTCTGATAATGCATGAAATTGCATTGATGCATTAGATTGTTTAAATTCAATAGCATATAATTCTTCTACTTTATTTACAAAAGCAGATTTAAAATCTTCTTTGTTTAAAAATAATTCCATTATAATTCTCCTTTTTATTTTGTTGGTAATTCTAATTTATTTTTTCCTACTTTTAATAATGTTAATACAGCTATTCCACCCATCATAAAGTTCATTATAACTGGTGTAAAAGCAAATCCTCCGAATAAACCTATAATAAATACAATAACACTTGGTAGAGTCATTGAGAATACTAATATTTTACATATTTCTTTGTATGATAAGAAATGTGAGAAACGATATTTTAGAAACCCTAAAATAACTGCCATTAATGCTATCATAATAATATACATAGCAAAGTTTGTACTTACATTTACTAAGATAGAGAATAATGTTATGAATGGGTAAAATGCTTTTTCTAACCCAGTGAATAAAGTAGTGTACAATGTTTCATCAAACCTCAGCGAGGAAAAATGAATATCTTCAGTAAATGAATTGTAATTCCCAACCATCATACTACCATTACTATCATAGTATTCTGTTGATGTACGTTTTAATACTAGTGTAGTATTTTCAACACTTTCAAACTCATCGTTATAATCTATAACTAATGTAAAAGTATCAAATTCATACACTTCTAAAACGAAGTCATCATCTACTCTAATACCTGCTGTACCTACTTTAACTACTTTAGAATCATATAAATCAAATCTAGCCTCATCATTATATGCTTCGCTAATAAACCCTAATTTAAAGCCTTTTTCTCTTACTATCTCTAAATTATGTGGTAATAAACTTATTGTTGCTACTAAAATAAAATATATTAAAACTTTAACAATACTTTCATCTTTTAAACTATAAATACCTTTTATAGAATATAAAGAATTTTTGAAATACTTAACTAAAAACATTATACCAACCTCGCTAACTCATCTTCTGTTAATTCAAATATAATTGTTGAGAATGTATCTACACTTAAGTTTGTTGTATCGTTTGTTTTATAAATAGCATTACTTAAATTTAAATTTGAAATATCTAATTTATTTTGATAAGGATTATGAATTATTAAAAGGTTTTGACCTTCAAATGTTCTTATAAAAGATGTTGCAAAGTTAAAATCTAAATTTGTTTTTTGAAAATCATTTCCAAATTTTAATGCTTTATTTGTATTTCTAATATTAATCATATTTTTATAATGATTATATAAAGAATTCTCATCTTCTTTTTGTACTAAATAAGAATCTACATTATCATCTATATTAGTAGTAATCCAGCTTGTTTGAGATTCTAGTCCTGTTTTTAAAGGAAGTCTTCTATATTCATCCCACACAGTACCATAACCAGGTAAGTTTGTACCTTCTTGTCTATAACCATTTTGTCCTAATTCATCACCATAATAAATAAACGGACTTCCTGGTAGTGTTAATAACATATCAGCTATTAACTTTAATTGTTTATCATAAAATTCACTATTTTGATTTAGTTCATATGAAATACGATCTAAGTCATGGTTAGTTGCAAATGGAGAATCTATAAAATCATAATTATATTGACTTATTTGTTTGTAATTATTTAAAACTACATTAGAATAAGAATCAGCTCCACTACCTGAGGCAACATCTAATATCTTCTCTCTTAAATCAAAATTGAATGCTGAGTCTCCACCTTTAAAGAATTGACTACTCATTAAATTAGAATCTAATACTTCTGATACTATAAAGAAATCTTCATCATATTTTTGAAACTCAGTTCTCATTCTTCTAATAAAATCATTACTCTTAGCAATTGCTGCTGTAGCATTAAGTTGGTTTTCTTCTATTTGAAAGAAATGTTTAGCTGCATCTAATCTAAATCCACCTACACCCATATCAATATAATATTTACCAATTTCAATTATTTCATTAAATACATCATCATTTCCTAAATTTAAATCTGGCATACCTGAACCAAAATAATTATAAGGATTACCATTAATATATACATAATAATCTCTATATTTTGAATTAGGATCTTGTGAATCAATAAACCATTGATGTTCATTAGATGAATGATTTACAACAAAATCCATCATGACTTTTATGTTATTATTAGTTAATACTTTAACCATTGATTTAAATTCTTCCATAGTACCATAATCTTCATGTACATCCATATAATCATATACATCATAACCATGATAACTATTAGAAGCATTTACTGGCATAAACCAAATACCTTCTATACCTAAATCAGTAAAATAACTTACATTATCTTCTATACCTTTAAAATCACCTATACCATCGCCATCTGAGTCAAATGAACTGCGTACAAACAATTCATAATAAACAATATTGTTTGAATACTGTGCACTTAATTCTTCCATTTCATTATTTGTTTTACTACAACCGCTTAATAATATCGTACCTGTTAGTAAAGACAACATTAATAGTTTTTTCATTCTACCCCTCTTTTCCTTAAACTTTGTGGTTTATTTAAATAATCATCTTTATAAGTTTTTCTTGTATTTAAATCTATAACTGTAGTTTTAAATAATTTATCATGTAATGCTTTGTTTTGAGATTTCTCATCCATTACAAAAACACAAACTATTAAATATAACCCTCCTGTAGCTATACTTAATATAACTTTAAACATATCTCTAAATATTAATTTAAAAAGATTAGCATCTGTCATATCAGAATTAACTACTTTTGTTTTTTGTATTCTTTTTCCAAATGTTTGACCTGGTGAAAAAATATAAGGTACTAAATAAACACCTATCATTATTACTACTAATAATATTTGTCTAAGTGTAGTAGAAAATGGTAAACCTATTAATAAAAGAATAAGTAAAAATGTTAAACTTGTATCTATCGAGAATCCTCGAACTCTTTTTTCGAATGTTGGGAACAAAATATCGCCTCCTATGATACTTTAATTATACCAACATACTTATTAATTTTCTTTATGAAAAGTGATGTAACCGGTTACATCTTTATCATTTTATATAGTTCTTGGGCTGTTTTAAGGTATTTTATAGATATTTGTTCAAAATCAATATTTAAACTTTTGCTTAATCCTATCTCGTGTTTATACAAAGCAACATTGTGCCATTGTAAACATTGAAATAATCTATTTAAAATTAATCTATTCATTTCTTCATTAGTAGGTTCTTTTTTTAAGTATGAATTTAATAATTTAATAGCATCATTGAAATCTACATTACCAAAACACGCTATATCATAATATGGATCATTATTAGCACTATACTCCCAATCTAATAAATATAATTTATTTGACTGAACCCAATTAGACTTTTGAGAGTCTCCATGACAAAATACTAGTTTTATATCTTTAAATTCATTTAATTTATTAAATAAATCATTTTTTAATTCATGATATTCATCAGTATGTTTAGTATTTACTAAAGATTCATAATATGATAATCTTTCTTCTTTATCATAATCATTTACAGCACTTAATCCACTTGTATGTAGTTTTCTTAGAGAGTTAGCAACTTCTTCATAGTCAACAACAACATTTGTTAAGTCTTCACCTTCAATAAAAATAGACATTTTATGTCCATTAGATATATTTAAATATAAATTTTTACAATTTAAATCTAATTTACTAACAATTTCAATGTTATTTTTTTCAACAATTCTATTTAT
The DNA here is from genome assembly GCA_044432925.1 of bacterium. Classification (GTDB taxonomy): domain Bacteria; phylum Bacillota_I; class Bacilli_A; order Acholeplasmatales; family Anaeroplasmataceae; genus JAWXUE01. Next base: position 61,702 of record JAWXUE010000003.1, read on the forward strand.
AAAAACTTCACTGTTTGCTCCTGGTATTCTGTAAGTATATAAATTATTTTCAATTTTAATTAGATATGTATAATTACTCATTCCACCTGTAAATCTTTTAATTACTTCAACTTTTTTATTAATATTTTTTTCAATAATATCTTTAGCTTCAAGTAAATCCATCACTCTTCTCCTTCCTCTATATATTCTAATTTTATAGTATTTTTTTACAAAATAAAGAGGTAATCGATTACATGTTTTTTTATGTGATATAATGAATTTGTAAAAAAGAAAGCGTTTGAGAAAGGTTAAAACGGTGAAAATGATGGAAAAATCAAGTATTTTACACTTACCTAAGAGTAATTATGCATATGGTTCAAAAAATGATGAAATGACTATTTGGTTAAGGGTAAAACGTGATGATGTTACAAAAGTAAGTTTAAGATATACAGATCCATTTCATTGGCATGAAGGTGGTTTTAAAACTACTACTGTACAGATGTATAAAAAGTATCAAACTAAATATTTTGATTATTATAAAGTTTCTTTTACTACTATTACAAAAAGAACAAGATATATTTTTATAATAGAAAGTGAATCAGAAATGATTTATTATGGTGCTAAGTTAATAGAACAATCAAATGATTTTAATAGAAAAGAAGATAATTTATTTAATTATTTTAACTTCCCTTATATTAATGAAGAGGATATTTTACATTCTCCTAAATGGAGTAAAGAGATTGTATGGTATCAAATTTTTATTGATAGATTCTGTAATAAAGATAATAAAGTTTCTTTAGAGTGGAATTGTAAAGAGATGGTTTCTAATAAAGATCGTTTTGGTGGTAATATTTTAGGAGTAATTGAAAAATTAGATTATTTAAAAGATTTAGGTATTGGTGGGATATATTTTACTCCTTTATTTGAAGCAACAAGCATTCACAAATACGATACAATTAACTATAAATTAATTGATAGTGATTTTGGAAGTAATGATGATATGAAATTACTTATCAAAGAAGCTCATAAACGTGGTATAAAAATAATGCTTGATATTGTATTTAATCATTGTGGAAAAGAACATCCATTTTTTGAAGATGTAATTAAGAATTATAAAAATTCAGAATATTATGATTATTTTACATACTTTGAGGAAGATAAAGATTTATACATAGATAATAAACCTAACTATCATACATTTGCTTTTACAGGTAATATGCCTAAATGGAATACAGCAAATAAAAAAGTAAGAGAATATTTATTAGATATTACTTCTTACTGGATTAAAGAATTTGATATTGATGGTTATAGACTAGATGTATCAAATGAGGTTAGTCATTTATTTTGGAAAGAATTTTGTAATTTATGTAGAGGTTTAAAAAGTGATTTTGTTATCATAGGAGAAAACTGGGATAATTCTTTACCTTGGTTAGGTGTTGATCAATTTGATTCAGTTATGAACTATGAGTTATTTTATCCTATAATAAGATTCTTTAATACAAATGATACAATTGAATCTACTGACTTTGTTTCTATGATTAATGAACTTATTGTTTCATATCCTGAAAACTATTTAACATCAATGTTCAATTTAATTGGATGTCACGATACAATGAGAGTTAAAACTTCTTGTAATGAAAATGAAGATTTAGTTAAATTAATATTTATATTCTTATTTAGTTTTACTGGTTGTCCTAATATTTATTATGGTGATGAAGTAGGATTAAGTGGTGGTAATGACCCTGATAATAGACGTTGTATGAATTGGGATATGGTAAATAATGACTTCTATCAATTTGTTAAAAAAACAATTTCTATAAGAAAAGAAAATGTAGATATTTTATCACAAGTTGATATGAACTGGTTACATATTACTGATAATGTTTTAGTATATAGTAAATCTGATATCTATTTTGTTATCAATAAAAATGATTGTGTAAAAGATATTAAAATAAATATTGAAGGTAATTATATAAATTTATTTACTAATGAAAAAATAAAATTAACTAATGATTTAAAATTAAACAATTTTGAATATTTAGTATTAAAGAAAATCTAATAATAGACCCCATTTAAAATGGGGTTTTATTTTTTTATATAAAAAAAGAGACTCCAAATTGGAATCTCTTTAGTTGTACTATCTTCTTTCTTTGATACGAGCAGCTTTAGCTGATAATGTTCTAATGTAGTGTAACTTAGCTCTACGAACTTTACCTCTTCTAACAACTTCTAATCTATCAATGATCGGTGCATGTACTGGGAAAGTTCTTTCAACACCTAATCCGTAAGAAATTTTACGAACTGTGAATGTTTCACTAACTCCTCCACCTTGACGTTTAATTACTAAACCTTCGAATAACTGAACACGTTCAGTAGTTCCTTCAATAATTTTAACGTATACTTTTACAGAATCTCCTGGTCTGAATGCAGGAACATCTTTTAAGTATTGAGCAGTAATTTCAGCAATTAATGCTTGACCTTTAGCTTTTGCCATAATCAAATACCTCCTATTTTTATCTTCTATAACTCTTAATCAATTTAACCAGCGGAGTAATATGCAGTTTTTCAACATTATGATTATACTATAAAACAATAAATAATTCAATAGTAATTTATAAAAAAACTACTCTTTCGAGTAGTTAAATTTTATTAAGCAGTTGCTTCAGTAGCAGTTGGTAATGTTAAAGAAACTTTATTAATATTGAAAATTGACATCATTTCAAAAAATTCACCTTCAAATTCCATTCCACTTGAGTATTTAGCATCAGAACCTAAAGTCATTTTGTGTGTCATACCTTCAGAGTCTACCATAGTATAAGAACCATCTTCTTGCTTTTCAAAATCTTCAGCTTTTAAAGTAGACATATCTAAATCACCCATTCCAGAATCAGAATCAGAATATGGTCCTGTTTCTTTAGACCAAGTATCATTTTCTAAATCTTTAGTATAAGTAGTCATAGTTCCATCACCATGATCTTCTACATAAGATTCCATAGTAATAAATGTTGGGTTTCCTTCAGCATCTAAAACAGGAGCGCCTGTTTCTGGATCCAAGTTCATCATTTTCATTTCCATCCACATGATATCACCATCTATTTTAGCTTCGATAACTAAAAAAGACATATCAATTTTCATTTCACAATTACCAGAATCACCATTTAAATAATCGATAAACTCTTGTACAGAGTTAATACCTGAAGAAACTCCTCCACCTTCTGTACCAAAACTATAATTTAATTCACATCCAGTTAAAGAAATAGATGCAATTGCTAATCCTATTAAAGCTATAAATTTTTTCATTTTAATTCCTCCATTTTTTATTCAATTATAATTATACACTTAAATCGACAAAATTCAACACATTACACTACTATTTCACACTATAAAATAGAGCATTTACACGTTTGTTATTCGATTTTAAACATCTAATACTGCTATTCCTACTTCTTTATCAAAAATTCTATTTGCTTCTTTGTCATAAACAGTAATAAAACATTCTAGTACAATGCTAACAGTGGCATAGTTTAAATGTCCACCTACACATTTGTTATCTTTATCTGATAAAGATGCATGAGCATGAATAGCTGTTTGTCCATCTCTTAATGAAATATTACCTAATAATGATAATAATTCATATTCATCATCGTAATGTACATTGTTATATTGAATTACACCTTCTTCTAAATAAGCATAACCTAATTCAAAATTATCTATTGCTCCTATTGCTCTAAATTCACATAATTTATTATTAGCATATTTTAAATGGAATTCTTTTAAGCATTCTAATAAATTATCTCCTTTTTTTAATAAAACTAAATATGTATTATTTCCTATATTATTTACTTTCATTTTTATATTCCTCAATCCATTGTAATTGTTTTTTTGAAAATTCAATATCTTTTAATAAATCTGGTCTTTTTTGATATGTAGTTATAAAAGACATTTTTTCTTTCCATTCGTTTATTAATTTATGATTACCATTAATTAATACTTCAGGTACCTCTAAACCCTCATAAACAGCAGGTTTAGTATAATTAGGATGTTCTAATAAACCATTAGAAAAAGAATCATTTAAATGACTTTCTTTATTAATAACACCATCTAATAATCTAGTAATAGAATCAGCTATAAGCATTGCTGGGATTTCTCCACCTGTTAAAACATAGTCACCAACTGAATATTCTAAATCAACTTTAGTCATAATTCTTTCATCAAAACCTTCATAATGACCACAAAGAATAATCAAATGTTCTTCTTTAGCTAAATCATATGCTATTTTTTGATTATAAGTTACACCCTTAGGAGTAGTTAATATTGTTTTAGAATTATTACTTTTCAATTTATTTAAACAATCAAAAACAGGCTGACATGTTAAGACCATACCTTGATTTCCTCCATAAGGAGTATCATCAACTTTTTTATGTTTATTAGTAGTGAAATCCCTTAAATCAATAATATTAATTTTTATATGTTCATTATTAATAGCTCTTTTTATAATTGATTCAGCAACAAATCCTTCAAACATTTTAGGAAAAAGAGTTACAATATCTATAATCATAGTAAACCCTCTATTGGTTTAATAATGATATTATCACCTTGTACATCAACAAATTCATTTATAAAAGGAATTAATTTAGTTTTTTCATTTACTTCTAAAACTAAATAAAATCCTTGAGGATAATCTCTTATTGCTTTAACAGTACTAATAGCCTGTCCATCAACATAACAAGTTTTACCTATTAAATCTTTAATATAAAACTCATCTTTATCTAATTTAGGTAAATTTACATTATCAACAAAAATATCAACATTTTTAATATTCTCAATTTCTGTTAAAGAATTAAATTTATCAAATTTAATAATTTTTTTATCATCTGTACCTTTTAGCGATTCTATCTTAAGTTCAATTAATTCATCTTTTAAATAAATATATAAACTATGTTTAAATTTTTTACTAATGCATGCACTATCACTTTTTATTTTAAACTCACCTTTTATACCAAAAGATGTAGTTAACTTACCTACTTTAATAAGTTCCATTTTAATTCTCCTTTATTTAAAACTAAATTCTATTTTTACAGCATTATGATCACTATATAAGAAAGTAATATCTTGTGTGTTCATAGATACTATATTTTTTAAATAACTAACTTCTATATTTTCACTAACAAGAAAACCATCAACAACAGCAACATAAGATTCATTTGCTACATAAGGTGAATCAGAGTCTCTACAAGAAGGGGATTCATTTGAAGATTCTATTCTAAATCCATCTGGTAATTCATTGTTAGTTAATTCTTGTATCCAAATAGGAGTTTCTTTAATAGTAGCAAAATTTGAATTTGCTATTTCATGATTGAAGTCCCCTCCAGCAATCACATAGTTTCCTTTTTGATATTCTTCTGTTAATAATTGTGTTAATAATTCTACTTGAAGTTTTCTATATACTCCACCCTCATCATAAGCAGATAAATGACAGTTAATTAAGACAAACTCTTTATCACTACCATTTATAGTATATCTTGTAATATTTAAACATCTATCTAAATCAAAGAACTTAGCAAAAAATGCTGTAGTAACAGGCAATTCTATTCTGTTAGAATCTTGTATTTGATATCTAGATAATGTTTGTATACCACTATTTACAATACCATGCATATCATGAAGCGGATATGGTAAGTAACCACTATGAAAGTTTGAAGAGAATGTACTTGCATGATTATAGAAAGCTTCTTCTATCATTTCTGATTGATTGATATTATAACTTCTTGTTGAATTAGTATCAACTTCTTGAAGTAACATAAAATCACTATTTAAGTATTCTAATATTTCTATACTTCCATTTGTATTCTTAAGTGCATTTTCCTTTGAAACTGCTCTACCATATTCTCCTTGTAAAACTTCTCCATTTAATGTTACACCGTTATCCATAAAGAAAGAAAACTCTCTATCGTATGCTCCAAATCCTATATTATATGTAGACATTGAATATGTATTATTTAATTCTAAGTTATTAGTTTGATTATTAGTAATATCTAACTCAACATCTCCTATTCTAGAATAGTTAATTTGTAAGTAAGCAACACCACTTAATCCTAATAATAATATTAATGCTAATAAGCTTGAGATAGTTATTATAACTATTTTTTTCATATTACTTCTCCTTAACTTCTGTTAACTCTTTATTTAATATTGATAATAAATACATTTTAATAGGTTTATCAGTTATTGTTTTAATATAGTCTTTGTATACATTTAATTGATCTTGATATTCTTTGTGTTTTACATTTTTAAGTTTGTAATCAACAATTAAAACTTCTTTTTTTGTTATAACTAATAAATCGATAATACCATGAAAACTTTCTTTATCTTTTTCATAAATAAATTCTAACTCTTGGTAGTATTCACTATCTGGTGAGTTAAAAATTTCTAATTTTAAAATTCCATTTATAATATCAGTTTCTTCTTTAGTTAAATTAAAGTTAGATATATCTTGAGATTTAAAATCAATTGTTTCTAATATTTGATGTAGTCTTAAACCAAAATCAATATTCTTTCTTAAGTTATTATCTATTACTTTATCTAACTCTTTTGAAATTTTATGTTTAAACACTTTATTATACTTTGTATCAAATTGTTTAACTTTAACATCTTGTTTTTTAATATAACTTTGATATGATTTTTCTTTTGTTATTTTATAATCTTCATCAATTTCTACTTTTGTATTAACAAGATATTTTTCTATCTTATCATAATTGTAATATAAAAATTGTTTAAAGTTATTCATATTATGTATTTCAACTTCTTTATCATTCTCAAAGTTTTCACAAACAAAAAACATCTTCTCTTTTGCTCTAGTTAATGATACATAAAATAATCTTATTTTTTCAGAAATATCTTCTAATATATAATTTCTTACAATTAAGTTTTTAATAAAATTATCCTTAATACCATTATTAAAATAAGGCGTAACAATACCATATTTAGCATCATAAGAGATTAAATCCTTTAATTCAAAAGTATTGAATTTCTTTTGTAATCCAGGCATAAATATGAAAGGGAACTCTAAACCTTTAGATTTATGAATAGTCATAATTTTAACACCATTCTCTGGTGTAGCACCTTTTACTTTTAAATCATATTGATTAGAAAGGATATCTTTAAAATATGTATTTATCATATGAATATCATATCCTGAATCAGATAAGTTAGTAATGATATCATGTAAATATTCTAAGTGAAATAAACTGTTTTGTATTTCTGGTATTTTTATTATTGATTCATAAAAATTAAATTTTTCTAATAATTCATAATAAATAGTTAATGGACTACAACTATTTATTTTAAAACCAATTTCTTTAATTGTATTTGTTATATACGTATCTTCAAAATTATTTAATAAATCTTTTAATAAATCATTATCATCATTATCTGTTAAGAAACTTCTTGAAATACTAGCATAACTGAATTTAAAGTCATCATTTAATTTAGAAAAATTTGCTACTAAATTAAATAAATTAGAAATTACTTTTAATATTACACTAGAAGTTAATACTTCTTCTTTATATACAGCAGTTTGAATTTGATTGTATGATAATACTTTTCTAAATAATTCAAAAGCACTTGCTCTATCAATTAAAATTGCAAAATCACTATAAGTACAATCTCTAGTGGTACTCCCATTAAATACTTGAACTTTATTTTTTACATATTCATTAATTTTATTAGCTATAATGAATGCTTCATACTCATCATTTTTATATTCATCTTTTGTATAAGTTAAAAATTCCATATCATAAAACTTATTAGATGTAGCATCATAATTTCTATTACCATCTACCATGAAATGACCATCTCTATAATTTGCTGCACCATGTTTAATACTCATTAAATCTTCAAATAATAAATTAATATTATCTAATACTTCTTTTCTAGATCTAAAGTTTTCTAATAAATCTATTTTAATTCCACCTTTATTTTCTTTATAATCTAAATACTTAGATTGAAAATTATATGGATTAGCATTTCTAAAACGGTAAATAGATTGTTTAATATCACCTACACAATAAATATTATTTGTTGATATAGCTGTAATAAACTCTTCTTGTAAATCAGAAGTATCTTGATATTCATCTACTAAAATTTCTTTGAATTTTGATTTCATATCATTTTTTACAACATCAAAGTTTTTAACTAAATTTAATGCTAATTTAGCAATATCATTAAATTCATACAAATCTCTTTGAAACTTAAATTCATTTACCTTACTATCAAACTTTAATAATATATCAACTATTACTTCATTATAATCTTTAGTTTGATTAATACATTCTAATAATTCTTCTTCATTTTCATAAATTAATTTTTTAGATAATTTAGAAAAAATATCTTTCATTAACTTATTTAACTCTTTAGCTTCCTCATCAGCATCTTTAACCATTCTAGGAAATTTAAATGTTTCAACAAAATCTTTAATAGTATTATAATCTTGATAGTCTGATGCTAAAATAGTTATTTTATTAATTTCTTGATTCATCTTATCATAACCAAAACCTAAAAATTCAGATGAAGGTGAATATAAAGACTTAACTTCTTCATTTAATAAATTTAAATATTCAGTTATTAAATTATTTACATTATCTTTATTGAATTGATTTTTAATATAATTATTTAAATAACCAACTTTATCATATTTCAAATCTAAATTATCATTTATCTTTAAAATGATTTCTTTAATACCATCATCTTTTTTAAAAGTAAACATAGTCATAAATTTAATAAACTTTTCTTCTCTTAAAGAATACAGTTCTTCAAACATTTCATCGATTAATTGTTGTTTATATAAAATCATCATACTAGCATCAGCAATAGAAATATTTCTTTTAACATTAACTAAATAATGATATTTTTTAACAACACTTAAATTAAAAGAATCAAATGTTGTTATATAAGCTTGATCAAGTAAAGGTAATTGGTCTAATAAATTTTCATCAATTATTTTCTTTCTAACTCTTTGTTTCATTTCTGCTGCTGCAGCTTCAGTAAAAGTTAATACTAATAATTCATCAATATTCATCTTTGAAAGATGTTGTGTGATTCTTGTAGTTAAAACAGCAGTCTTTCCACTACCTGCTCCAGCACTTACAAGTATATTAGTACCAAATTCATCAATTGCTTGTTTCTGTTGTTTCGTCCACATTATCATCACTCCCTTTCAAAATATTTGTTTTTTCTAAATACACATTATCTTTTGTTTTCTTAAAGCAAATACTTTCATATTTACAGAACATACAAGATTCATTAACATTATTAATTAATTTAGGATTAATATCAAATTTAACTTGTTCGATATTACTAAACGCTTTATCAATTAAATTTTGAACTATAATTGCTAATTCATCAAATTTTTCTTGTGATAAAACTTTAGAGTATCTATCTAATTCACCTTTTTTATTAAGTTTTAATTTAGAAATCATTTCACTTTTTTCATAACTTTTATCTAACATTTCAATATTATCTTCACCAATTATATATCCTTGTAATTTTAAATCTTCATTTCTTTGTTTATCAATATGTACTTTAGGATTATAGTTAGGAGTTTTATTAGAAATCTTTTGAAGGAACATTCCTAAAACAACAGGATTATCAAATCTAGTTGTATTTTTTAACATATACGCATAAATAGGTAATTGTAAATTAAACCCTTCTTCTACATTATCTAAGGTAGATTTAATATGACCTGTCTTATAATCAATTACAGCTAAATAAGTATGATTAGGAGTTTTTCTATAAATTACTTTATCTACTAGCCCAACAAATTCTCTATTAAATACTTTACGAGTTTTTTGTTCTACTTTTAATTCAGGAATAAACTCTGTTAATGCTGTATGAGTTTTTTGTTCTTTAATAATATCTAATGACTCTATAAATTCATTAGTTAATTTATTATAGAAAAATAAATCTTTATTAGTAGTAAATTTCTCTTTAAATACTTCTAACTCATGTTTATAATCATAATCTTCATTTTCCATTTTTTCTAATATTTCATGTAATATCGTCCCAACATCAGCACTAAAATTACTATCATTAACTCTAATTTTTAATACTCTTTCTAAATAGAAAGCAAACGAACATTTATAATATGTAGTTAACGAAGTATAAGACAATTTAATGTTGTCATCTAGACGTTTTTTAATTAAATCAACATCTACTTTAGTATAATCATTTTTATAAGAATTAAATAATTTTTCTATTAAATAATAGTACTTAAATATTTCAGTATTTAAAGTATCATATTTAATATACTCTTCTAAATAAATAGCAACTTTTAATTTTGCATTTAATAAAGAAGACTCAACAAAAACACTTGGTGCTACTTCTTTAATTTTTAATATTTCTACTAATCTAGAAGCAATATACTCTTTACTCTTAGTGCTAGTTTTATAAGAAAGATAAATATTTTTAATATTAAATAATTTCATTTTAATTTGTTCTAATTCAAGTTTTATTTTATCTTGAGTTGTATCTAAATTTATATTAGAAGTAATAACATCAGATAAAAATTGATCATCTTTAAATTCTTTAGGAATAGCACCTGAATTAAAGTTCATTACAAAAACATGATTATTTTCGTTAAATTGATAATTATAAAAATCTACTATTTCTATTGCATTATCAAATCTATCTTCATCAAATTTTAATTTTTCAAATTCATATAAAAATACATCTGTTAAATCACCCGTAGTATTTATATCATTTATTAAAGATATTATTTTTTTCACAATATCATTATTGTTAAATCTTTCTTTAACTAATGATATTACTTCTTCTAAATTTTTATTTTCTTTATATAAATCTAAAAATTTATTAACAACAGGACTCGATAACAAACTATCATTTTTCTTAAAATTAATTTTAATATTATAAAATGAACTGTATCTTCTTAATAAATGAATGTAATTAGAATCAATATTACAAATTTTAATATCATTTAAAGAAACATTATTATTTAATAAATTAATAATATTTTTAAAAGTATTATCTACCTCTTCATCAATATAATTATATTTAGTAACAGATAAATCTACCTCATCATAACTAACTTCTTCTATTGATACAGTAGTATATTTTCTAACCTCATCAATTAATAACATATCAGCCTTAGATAATAAATACCCCATAACTTTAACTTCATGTCTTTTTAAATAAAAAGGGAATAAATTATCAAAAGTTAATAAATTATTTTTAATTAACTCTTTTTTCAATTCTCTTAATTTTTCTAAATTTTCATGTTTAAAGTCATTATCTACATAATATAAATTATTTAGTAAAGTAACTGCAACACTGTATTTAACATTTAAGAAATCCCTAGCAAATAATTTAGCTTGTGTTTCAATTTTAAAAAACATCTTCTCTTTTAATTGTTCTAATGTAATATAAAAATCTTCATTAATTAATTTTTTAGAATATAATGAAGATAATCTTTTCTTTTTAAAGTCATCAGGACATATAATTATTTGTTTCATAAGTATCAACTCCTAAGTATAATTATACCATAAAACTACATTTTATTTTATTCTTTTTTACTGTCAAGTTTTTTTACTTGACACAAATGTTTTTTTAATATATAATGATATCATAAATAAAATATATGGAGGAATTACAAATGGCTGTTAAATTAAGATTACAAAGAGTTGGGTCTCATAAAAACCCTCAATACCGTGTTATTGCTACTGAAGCAAAAAGTCCTAGAGATGGTAGATTCATCGAAATCATCGGAACTTACAATCCAGTTGCTAACCCAGCAATCACTAAAATCAACGAAGAGAAAGCTTTAAAATGGTTAGCTAATGGTGCTATCCCTACTGATACAGTAAAAAGTATCCTTTCTAAAGAAGGTATCGTTGCTAAATTTGCTGCATCAAAAAAATAATAAATTATAAAGAGGTGTAGTAAAATGGTTAATTACGAAAGTTTAGTTAAAGCAATAGTTTCACCTTTAATCATTTTCGCCGAAGATCTTAAGGTAGAATCTACTACTGATGGAGATATGATTGTTTTAGAAGTGTTTGTAAAACAAGAAGACTTAGGTAGAGTTATTGGTCGAAATGGAAAAATCGCTTCTGCGATCCGTACTTTAATGTATGCTTCTTCTTCTAAAGAAGGTAAAAAAGTTAGAGTTAATATTAACTCATTATAAGAAGAGCTCTGCTCTTCTTT
>JAWXUE010000004.1:0-51614 GCA_044432925.1 bacterium
GACTAATACAATGCCAATAAGAAATAGATACTTTATGATGGGTAATTCATTAGTAACAGGTATTGTAAGTAAATTAGGAAAAATTATTTCAGAATATATAGATGAGGAAGAGTAAAATTAAAATAAATGTTTATTTTAATGAAATTTTAAGAAAGGGGTATGAATTCAATTATGAAGTATAATATAGTTGATGAAGCTGTTAACGGAATTATTAAAAGTATTAATGTTAAATTTAATATATTAGATATTCCATTTACTAGCGTAATTTTGGATGTAATAATTGATATAAATATAGATTCTGGTGATTTTGCTACAATTAAAACAATTTTAATTAACGGAAGAGTTTCAGAAAAATTAGAATATATAGATCATGATTCATCAGTTTCTGAAACAATTCTAAAAATTGTAAATAAAACATTTGAAGGAGGTGATATTAAATGACATTTGAGCAATGGCAAACTGGTGATTTTTGGAAAGTTTATTCTAATAGAATTATTCAATTTAGAGCAAATAACAATCTGACTCAAACTCAATTTTCTAGAAAAACTGGAGTTTCTCTTTCAACGATTCAAGCAATAGAAAATTGTAAAAGACCAGTTGGTTTTCACGTTGTGAGCAGAATAAATTTAGTATTAGAAAATAATAAATAAGAAAAGACAAGGCAAATGGTGTAATATCGTTGTTTGACCTAGAATAGAGAGCATAGAAATATGCTTTTTATTTTACCTTTTTGTATGTTGAGTATTGCCAAACGTGTAAATGTATGTTAATATAATGAAGAAAGGAAGTGAACTATGTATAATTTAAAAGAAGCAGCAGTTTTAGTTGGTTTTAAAGAAAGAACTTTAAGACAATGGTGTGTTGATAATAAAATCAATGCTACTAAAATTGGATGGGAATGGCGAATTAGTAAAGAAGAAGTTGAACGAATAAAAACGAAAGGACTGAAATAATATGAAGAAATATTTAAGTATAATAACTCAATTTGGGTGTCATTGCACTTGTCCTTACTGTATTGTGAAAAACAATAATATTGATATTAAACCTACAACTATTGAAAGTTTGGATTTAGTAGAAAAGCAATTAAAAAAGGATTTGAAAATTTTAAGAAAGAAAAGGTGGAAAATTATGAAATACAAAATTAAAGTAATAGAAATTTTAGAAAAAACTTTTGAGATAGAAGCTGACTCGAAAGAAGAAGCATTATCAATAGTGGAAAGTAATTATGCACTAGCAATAGAAGAATATGTTTTAGATGCTGAAAATCATACTTCTACTTCATTTGAGTTAGAAAGTGATGAGGAATAAAAAATGGCAGTAAAAAGAATGTTTAGCACAAAAGTAATAGATACAGACTTATTTTTAGATATGCCAATGTCAGCACAATGTTTATACTTCCAATTTGGAATGAGAGCAGATGATGATGGATTTATAGATAAGCCAAAAAGCATAATGAGAATAACTGGTTGTAAAGATGATGATTTTAAGATATTAGTAGCAAAAAGTTTTATAATACCATTTGAAAGTGGAATCATAGTAATCAAGCACTGGAGAATCAACAATTATCTAAGAAGTGATAGATACCATCCAACAAATTTTCAAGAAGAAATAGAGCAATTATCAGTCAATGAAAATGGAGAATATGAGTTTGGTATACCAAGTGGTACACCGTTGGGTACTATATCTAAATCTAATTCTTTATCTTTATCTTTAAAAGATTTAAAAGATAATAATATAAAAGATGATATAAAAGATATTAATAATGAAAAACCTTATAAGGAAATTTGCGATTACTTAAATGGGAAAGCGAAAACTTCATATAGAAGTACAACTAATACAACAAGGAAACATATTAATGCTAGATTTGCTGATGGTTTCACTTTAGATGATTTTAAAACTGTTATTGATAAGAAATGTAAAGATTGGTTAGGTGGTGAAATGGAATCGTATTTAAGACCAGAAACTTTATTTGGAACTAAATTTGAAAGTTACTTAAATCAAAACATTATCACTAACCAAAAACAACCAAAAATTCAATCACCAAAACAAGATGCAAGTCAATTGGATTTAGATAAGGGGATGTATTAATGCAAGATTTTAAAACAAGAGCCGAATTTGAAACTGAAATTGAATATGAGAATTATTTAACTGAACTAAAAATCACTAATAGAAATGAGCAAGTTGGAGAATTAGGATATTATGATTGCAAAGAGTGTTTGAATAAAGGACATATATTTTATGGCGAATTAGATTATAGAAACATCTTACAAACTAAAATCAAAACTTGCAAATGTATAACAACAAGAAAAATCTATACAACCCTTGAAAAAAGTGGAATTGAAAAATCGTTATTTGAAAAAAGTACAATTGGAAATTTTAAAGCTACTGAAGAATGGCAAGTAATGATCAAAGAAAGTGTTGAAAAGTTTATTGGTGGAGAATATGAAAAAGAGTGGTTTGTGATAAGTGGTGGAAGTGGAAGTGGAAAGACACATTTATGCACAGCAATATTTCAACATTTGATAATGCAAGGTAAAGATGCGAAATACATGTTATGGAAAGAAGAGATAACAAAACTAAAGCAAATGAAGAAATCATCACATACTGATAACATTGCAAAATATGAAAATGAGTTAGCAAGATTAACAAGTGTAGAAGTATTATACATAGATGACTTTTTAAAATTAATGAATGATTACTCGAAAAATGAAGATTTAGATTTAGCGTTCGAGATTCTTAATAAGCGATATAGCAAAAACCTAACAACGATAATATCAACTGAATTTATGAAAAGTGAGATATTTGAATTTGATAATGCAGTTTGTGGAAGAATAAACGAGAAAGCAATATGGCAACAAATCAAGAATGAAACAAATAGGAATTACCGAATGAAAGATAACGAGTTAATTTAACAACGATTTAAAGGTCTTTGAATATCGAGCCTTATAAGTTATCAAGTTTACAATAAAAATGAGTTGTAGGCTAAATTAGATATGTTAAAATGGAAAGTGAGTGAATAGAAATGAAACTTCAAGTAATAAAACTTAAAAATGGAAAATATTTAAGAGATGAAATAACTGTTTCTAATAATTTATGGGATAGTATATCGACATCTAATATTGATGAAGCATGTTTACATATTAAAGATGATAAGAAGTCTGAAGAAATACATACAAATATGTTAAAAGAAATTGAGCAAGAAATGGGAATAAAATTAGGTAGCGTGGTTGTTGATGTAGGAATATATGAATTAAACGAAGAAAGCATTATTAATTAAGGGGGATTGAAATGGATAAATATTTAGTTAAAAGCAAATGGAGAAATTTAATTTTAGGATTATTCTTTATACTTGCTGGAGTATTATTAATAATTAATTTTAAAGATATATTAACGTTATTTAAAAATGATGATTATGTGGTTGTTGCTATATGGGGTATGATTGAATGGTATATAGGATTTGTAGCAATGATTCTTGTAGGAATTGAAATGGAAAAATATTTAGTTAAAAGCAAATGGAGAAATTTAATTTTAGGATTATTCTTTATACTTGCTGGAGTATTATTAATAATTAATTTTAAAGATACATTAATGTTATTTAAAAATGATGATTATGTGGTTGTTGCTATATGGGGTATGATTGAATGGTATATAGTATTTGTAGCAATGATTCTTGTAGGAATATTATTTTTAACAGTAAGTGTATTAAATTTTATTAAAGGGAGAAAAATTAATGGCAACAGTTTTTGATAAATGTTTAAAGGAAGCAGAAGAATATAAAAAAAATAATCCTCCGAAAGATTTAAAAGGAGATATTGTAATTAATGTAAAACCTACAGAAGTATTTAATAAAAGGTGGAAATTGAAATTTTTAGGTTTTGAAAAGGAGAACGAAAATGATAAAAATAAGTGAGATATTAGCAAGTGGAAATATGGTTATTCGTACACAAAAATTAGCACAGTTTATTAAAGTTGCAAAATATTGCGATACATTTAAAAATTTTGATGTAGAAAGTTTAAAGTTTAAATTTGAAACTAACTTAGATGAAACATGCATTAGAAATATTGATTATGGAAGTGAAGAAGATTATATCTATGTTTTCAAAAGTGTAAACTTCCAAATAATCCCATTTGAAGAAGTGGACTTTGAAGAAAGTAATTTAGAATTGGTAGAAGAAAACTTATCGGAAAATGAAAATAATGAGGAGTTTAGAAAATATTTAGTTACTGGAAATGTTATTGTTTGGAAAGATAATGCTAAAAATGTAATATTTACAAATGATACTTGGATTAATAGCAAGGGGCTAATTGAGGGTTTTATTATTGAAAACGATAGTTGGATAAAAGAAATATACACACCTAAAAAACTTTTTGATTGGCAAAACGAAACTAACAAACAAGTAGTATGGACTAAAGAAGATTATAGCTGGTATACTGAAAACGTATTTGAGTTACTACAAAATAATTGTTTTAATTATGAATATTGTAAAAAAATAGATTTATATTGTGCAATATTACAATTCAAACAAAAATTTGATAGTGAATATGAGTTTGTTGAGGAAAGCAAAAATTATTTGATTAACTACCTTGAGGGAGAAGTGGAAGTTGATTATGTTGAATATGGTAATGATATAACAAGTATTTATTTCTCAACAGAAGAAATAGCAAATAAGTGTTTAGAATTTTTAAAAGCAAAGGAGCTGATTTAATATGAAATTAAAAGAGGGACAAGAAATATATTTAAAGGCAAAAGTAACAAGAGTAGATAAAGAAGAACCTACTTGGCCTTATGTTTTTACCTTTGAAAATGGTAATACAGAATATTTTAAAAAAAATATAGAAAATCATATAATCCCAACTAGTGCAAAAATTGCACAAGTTCAAAGTAAATGGTTTGAAGTTGAAACTGAAAGTGCAAATTTAATATTAATTAATTTAGATAAAATTATTGTAATTGGTCAAAATGTCGCTGGCGAGTACATTGTTGAATTAAGCGAACATAATAATTTTAAAATAACAAAAGATAGTTACAACAAATTAAAAGAAAGATTAATGGAGGAGTAATATGAAAAGAGAAGAATTAAAAACAGGAGCAATAGTAGAGTTGCGAGAAGGTAGTAAATGTATATTAATAGCGAACGTATTTATTGGATTGAAAAATGGTTATGTAATTAGTCAATTATATAATTATAAAGGTAATTTAATTAATGATTGTAATGAAGTGGATTTAACTGAATACGACATTATGAAAGTATGGCAAAGTGATGTTGATAATGAAATGGGTTATTATTTAAGCATTTATGGAGAAGGAGAGTTAGATAATACAACTCCAACTTGGCAACGAACTGAAATCGTATTAAGTGATATTGAAAGAGTGATATTAGAGAACTTTAAAAGTGGAAATGGGGATGTTTTGTCATTGGTTAGACATAATGATTTCCTATATATTTCCCCAAACGACACTTTTGATGATTGGATTGATTGGGAGTTTGATGAAAATTCAACAAGCTATTTATATTTAAACCATCTATTCCAATTCATTAAAAATGAAGAGATGTACTCAATTAAAGAATTGTTAGAAAAGGAGATAACTAGATCCTAGTAGACTAGGTTAATGAGATAGTTGTGTAATCGAATCCCATTATAAAATTTAACAAGAATGGTTATTATGATAACTGCTAATTAGATTTCCATAAACTAATTTAGTTTGTGGTAGTTATGAAACATATAATATTTTTCAGTGGTGGAATAGGGAGTTATTTCACTGCTAAACGTGTAATAGAGAAATACGGAAGTAAAGATGTGTGGTTATTATTCACTGATACGAATTATGAGAATGATGACTTATATAGATTCAATATGGATGCGATTAGAAAATTAAGATGTAATTATATTCATCTTAATTACGGAAAAGATGTTTGGGAGTGTGCATTTGATGAAAACTTCTTATACAATTCAAGAGTAGCTAATTGCACTAAGAAATTAAAAATGGTATTAAGCAAGAAATATATTAAAGAGTATTTCCCAAATGCCGAAGATGTAACATTATACTTAGGTATTGACTGGACTGAGGTGCATAGAACACATGCAATCATTAAAAATTGGAAACCTTATAACGTTGAATTTCCAATGACTGAAGAGCCGTTTTTACAAAAGCCTGAAATGTTAGAATATTTAAAAGAAGATGGAATTGAAACACCATTATTATACAAACAAGGATTTAGTCATAATAATTGCAATGGTTTTTGTTTTAAAGCTGGTAAAGGACATTTTAAAAACTTGCTAGATAAAAATAGAGAGTTCTATTTATATAATGAAAATAAAGAACAAGAGTTAATTAAAAAATTAGGTAAAGATGTTAGTATTTTAAAAGATACAACATTAAGAGATTTAAGAATAAAAATAGAAAGTGCTCCAGATCAAATGTCATTTGATGATTTATGTGACATCGGTGGATGTGGGTGTTTCTTGGAGGAGGAATAGAATATGAAAATATACATAATAAGAAATAGTTTTAAGCAAAGTAAAGCATTAAAGTTTGAAGATTTAGAAATAGAAACTAGCAAAGAATTAATAGAAATTGACTTAGAAACACTTGCAATGAGAAATGTAATAATTTACAATGTAGAAAAGTGCATGGAGTTTTTTACTGAAAATGATTTAAAAGGTTTAAACAGTGCATATAAAAACAAACAAAAATATATCGTGGAGGAATGGAATTAATTATGGATAATGATACACTTAAAAAAGTTAATGATTATATTAATAGTTTAGTAATAGAATATACTAATATATATAATAGTAAAGAAGATAGTAATATTTATATGCTGCAGTTATTAACTGACTTACAAGCATTTACTAATAATGAAGTTGAAACTGCTAATAATTATTCTCCTAGTTTAAACGATAGTTTTATGGATCAACTGAGAGAAGTATTTAATAAAATTAGACAAGATATTTATGATTGTGTAAATGCTGAAAAGCCTAGAAAAACGGATAAGGCAAAATATTTAAGTTTGATATACAATAAACTTAGTACATTATTTAGAATTAGAGGAATCTATGATGAAGATAGAGCAATAATCAAATATCTATCACTAGGAGTATTACAAGAAGAATGGCATAATTTTCTAATATTGATAAGTGATATAATTGAAGAAAGCAATGTAGATTTTATACCTGATAAGATAATGTTACTTGCATATTTACAAATTGATACGATTACATTTGAGAAAATGAAACAACATAATGATAGTGCAATGAGTAGATTATGCTTACAAATGGAAGAGCATTTAATTAGTTTGAAAATGAATGCTAGCGAAACTGGTGCTAGAAAAGATAAAGCTACGCTTGAAAATCTTAAAATTAAAAAGTTCGGACATGAAGTTGAACAAGTTAAACAAGCGACTGAAATTGTGGTTACTCCAAAACTGACAAATGAAGATTATTCATTGAGATTTGCTAATATTGGACAATTGTTAGGAGAAAATAAAGAAAATAAATAAAAAATGAGGACTTTTAAATAAGTCCTTTTTTCTTCGTTATAATAAAATGTAATATAAATACAAAAAGATACTTGACAATGTAATATAAAGGTGTATAATAAATAGTGTAATAGGGCAAACCCCTAAAGGAGATTATATGAATATAAAAGAAGCAGTAGAACATTTTGCAAAATTGCAATAAAATAGTTCAAATCATAAAAATAGTTTTGAAATTGCAGATAAAACTGAAAAAGCACGAAAAGTAATTGTAGATAACAATGTAGTAATAATGAATAATGAAGTATATATTATTGAACCAAGAAACACAAAGTTGATAGCAATTTTTGAATGGGCAGGGGAAGTAAATAAAAAAACATTATGTAATCATAAATGGAAAATAAAAGTAAAGTGGTTAGAGGAGATAATTTAACATGCCGTTTACAAGTGAAAAAATAGTGATAGCAAATACAAAGCACGACAGGAGATGTAAGTTATCACT
Organism: bacterium; assembly: GCA_044432925.1. Classification (GTDB taxonomy): domain Bacteria; phylum Bacillota_I; class Bacilli_A; order Acholeplasmatales; family Anaeroplasmataceae; genus JAWXUE01. The sequence goes on from JAWXUE010000004.1 coordinate 7,981, forward strand.
AGAGCAGAAAGAAGAAATTAAAGAGTTATATTCTACAGGAAGATTTAGTTTAAATGATTTAGCAAAGAGATTTGAAGTTAGCAAAAAAACAATTCTACTAATAGTCAATCCAAAATCAAAAGAGAAAAATGATAATTACATAAAAGAAAATTGGAAGAATTTTCAAGCAAAAAAAGAAGATAGAACAAAAGCAATAAGAGAAACAAGACAACATAAACAAAAATTATACATTCAAGGAGAAATAAAATAATGAAACACGGATATATGAGATTAAGTACACAACACAATGAAAATAAAGCAAGTAATCAAACATTTGATAGACAATTATTAATATTAAAAGAAAATGGAGTATTAGAAGAAAACATAACTGAAGAAAGAATCAGTGGAGGAGTAGCAACATCAAAAAGACCACAATGGGATTTACTAGTAGAAAAGTTAGCTGCTGGAGATGAAATCATTATAAGTGAAATGAGTCGTTTAGCAAGAAGTTTACAAGATCTAATTGAAACGGTTAATTTCTTAATAGCAAAAAATGTAGGAATAACATTTTTAAAAGAAAACATCATAGTAAGTGAGAATGGCTTAGGAAGTATGAATAAGTTAGTATTTAACCTATTTGGAGCATTTGCAGAGTTCGAGAAAGATTTGATCTCGGAAAGAACAAAACAAGGCTTAGCAGCAAAAAAAGCACAAGGAGTAAAATTAGGAGCTCCAGTTAGATTCAATGAAGAATATGTATCACTAATCAAACAAGCATTTGAAGATGGAATGGTAATAGTAAAAATGAGTGAGTTGTTTGAAATTAGTAGAAATCAAATTTATGTATTTGCGAATAAGTACGAATGGAACAGTCCAACATTAGCAGTAAAAAGAATTGCAAAATCAAATATGGAAAATCTATATAATAAATATAGAGATTTATTAATTAATTTAAATATTAATAATAATAGTAATAATAGTATCAATAATAATATAAGTAATTTACTAGGTTTTGAATCAACTGAAAACTTACCTACAGTTGAGAGTGATATGTAATATGAAAATTCAATATGGAAGATATTTACAATCAAATACAGTTAATACGAATTTCAACCTGGATAAACAAACAACTAAATCGGCAAATCATGAGAAAAAATTTGTAAGGAATTGTATAGAAGAGCTGAACTCAAAAGAAAAGAGTACAATATGTTTTAATGAAGAGCAGTTAGAATTATTAAAAAGTAAAATAGATTTTCAAATAGAAATTGAACAAGTAGAATATTATATCATGGTAAAAAAGTTAAATCAAAAAAACTGACTACGGTATTTGCAAAATGAGTGTGGGGAAAATCGCCTACACTTTTTTATTTTTAAAAAGCTAACTACGGTTTGAAAAGTTTGCAATAGTTTAAAAACCGACTACGGTATTGAAAAAGCCGACAACAGTTTTTGCCTACGGTTTTGCTAAAAAGCTGACTACGGTATTTTGTGCTTTTAAAAATGAGTGCTAAAATTTTTGTGCTAAAAAATTACACAAAAAATATAAAATATATTTTTTTTGAAAAAACTTGATCATCTGGTTAAAAATTTTTTAATATAAATATATATATAATAGTATATCAAATATCAATGTTTTATTTGCTTGTATAATCATTTTAATGCACTTTAAAGCCGTTTTTATATCTGACTTGATAAAATACATATTTAATAAATAAAAACGATTAAAAAACACTAAATTTTTATAAACTAGTTTTCAATGTTTTAAATACTAAACTATATATTTTTAATAAATACATTATCTAGTTTTCAATACTAGATTAATGTAAAAAAATTGATAATGTGATATTAATAAATATCAAATCTAGTTTTTAATATTATGTTATGCAGTTTTTGAAATACGCCGTTTTTATTTATACATGTAAAAATTACTATTGTACAATAAAACGCTGTTAAAACTAAAATTTAATATCTTAAAAAATAAATTAATTATATATACATTGATTATTTTTTGAACTTATTTTTTTCTTCCCAGTCATTGAAAAAAGTAAAAAAAAGACTTTTAAAAGTCTTTTTATTTTTTATTATCATCAATATATTTAAATACATTATATAAATTAATATTATCATAACATTTAATATTTATTAAATAAGCATAAACAGCTCTAATAGATGTCAATGATTTAAATTTAATGCTTTTTAACAGTGAATCGGCTTCCGTTGTATTTTCATTTTTTAAAAATATTTTTAATTCTTTCATGTTCATTGTTTTGATCTCCTTTTTTCTTTATCTCTTTTTTTTATTATTATTTTTTATTAAACTATTTGTGAAATAGATTAATAATTCAATCGGTATTAATACAATTTTTATAAAATTAATCATTAGCTAAATACTAACCATAATGTAGGTATATTTTTTTTGTATATTATTTCTAAAGTCCATTGTTTTATATTTATTGTTTGCATTTTTCTTTTTCTCCTTAATTTTCTAAAAGTTTTTTCACTGCTGCTATTGTATTATTTTGTTTTGATATTTTCATAAATTCAATATCATTTTTAAATATGACATAATATTCATCATCATTTAAATTAACAGTATAATCATTAATTTTAATATCTTCTAATATTTGAAATATACCATTTTCTTTTAAATAATCATCTATTAATAAATTAAGATTATTTATATTTTTAATATCATAATCATTATTAAAAGAAGTACAATGATTATTTATATATAATGTTGTTGTTGCTGCTGTTGTTAAATTTAAAATATCAACAATATAATTATAATCATCAATTTTTTTAAATTGTATTTGAGAGTCCTCGACTTCTAGAAGTATATAATCATCTTTTTTATAAGCTAAATCCATTTTATTTAATTCTAAAAACATATTTTTAATTGTATTATACATTTTTTAATTCCTCCATTTTTTGAACTTATTTTTTTTCTTCCCAGTAGGAGGCTCAACACTTGCAGAGCCTCAACCGTTCTATTAATTATTATCATTTAATATATCACATATTTCTTTTAATTTTTTAATGCTTTTCAATCTTACGCCCTTATCTAAATTATACGAGTTATAACCTACTGTATAAACTCCATCGATCATCATCAAGCTTTTAAAATTTCCGTTTGTATCTCTGACCGATGCAATTATTTTAATGCTTTTCATCTGCTTGATCCTCCCATATATTAATATTTTTAAATTCATATACGTAAACTAGATTATTTTCAAAAGTACATTTTACTTTCAAATCATCATTTAATTTATTAATAACTTCATATTTGTGATTTCTTTTCTCCGTCACACTATTGAAAAAATTATGCAAATATAAAGTATATGCTTTTTTTGCTGCACCTCCTGTTGATTCTAATATGTTTATAACCTCATTATTTTTTAAAATTGTACATTTGAATACCATTTCTTTTTTTTTCATGCTTCTTTTCTCCTTTTATTTTCTTATAAATTTTTTAAAATATCACTTAATAGATCATTAACATTTAAAGTCGGCTTTAAATTTAAAAAACTTATATTGACAATATTTGACAATGTTTTCATTTGATCGTTTAAAATATTCGCATCGTTCACAATTGCAGTTACTCGACATTCAATATCATTAATGAAGTTTAGTACATTCATATTTATATCAATTTTTTTATTTACGTGTATAAAATTAGTATTATTATTATAATTTAATTTATTATTAATTAATATGTCATCGCTTCTAAACTGAAAAAATCGATCCATATCCGAATATGATATATAATTGAATCCATTTTTCAACGGCGATATTTGAATATAATCTTTTTCTAAATAAATACAGAAGTTTTTTGATTTGCATTCATTTCTTAACTTTTCAAGCGTTTTCATTCCCAGAGTTTTCCCGTTGTATTTTGATAAAATTGTTTTAGCTTCTTCTAATAATTCAAAAGATTGTTTTTTCATCTCGATTATTTTTTCAAGCCTAGTTCTAATCAGTGTACTTTTTTTGAATACCATTTCTTTTTTTTTCATTGTTTTGATCTCCTTTTTTTTCTTATAAATTTTTATCAATAGTTATGTATAACTTATTTGATAATTATATTATACATTATAATGTAATATAATGCAAGTGTTTTTGTAATTAAATTACACTTTTTAATTACAATATTAAAAATATACAGTTTTTTATCTGATATTTTTATCAATTATTTAATTGTTTTGTAATTAGTCATTTATTTACGTTTTAAAGCGTATTAAGGCTAAAGCCTTATAAGTTATCACATTTTAAATAAAATGCTCAAAAAAAGAAAATTAGCATATTTAAAATTGATTATTATGTTATATAAACATTGATATTATTTTATTCACTTATTAGAACTTGATTATCTAGTTTTTAATATTATGTTATAAGTTATTAAGTATTAATATATATATGCAGTATTAATCATTTTATACGTTCAATTTTTTTCTTCCCAGTCATGAAAAGATCAAACTATTAAATGTTGAGCCGATCGCATGATATTTTTCATACAGCTTGTTTTTTCTCCTTTTACTTTTTAACTATGTTACTTTCGCATTATTCATTTTACATTATTCATATTTTATCTATTAATATTTTATATTATATATATTATATATATATTATTATGTTGTTAATGTTTTATATTTATATTTATATTTATTTTTATTTATTTTTTACTTTGTTTTTTTTCTGCCTTTATTTTTTTATCTGTTGTTTTGTTATTTTCGGTCATACTGTAGTTTTGCAAACGCTCAAGCAATCAAAAAATATATATCATAAAAAATTTAGAAAAATATCTCTTTAAAAATAAGATTTAAAAAATAAAAAATTTTAGAGTTGCTCACATGAACAAACAATTTTAAAAAACAATAAAAAACAATAAAAAACAATAAAAAACTGATAAAAAACTGATAAAAAACTGATAAAAAAGTGATAAAAAAGTGTATAGTGTAATATAAACGAACGTATACATGACAAACAATGTAAATATATGCTTTTATATGCTTTTATACCTGTTTATATATCTAGTATTGAATATCATGTCATCTAGTAACTAAGGGGGGTATACCCTATTTTAAAAACTATCAAGTATTGGTGGTGTTACCCCACCAAAAAAATTTGAGAAAAAAATAAGAAAAGGGAAGTCGATACAAAAAAGTAACTTGACAAAAAAAGGGAAAGGGAGTAGAATGAAGAAGTAGGGTGGTTTAGGTAGTTCTTAGCCACTTTACGCCCATTATATCTTGTATGATTTTTCTCTGGTGTCGATACTAATAATGCACTAAGAAGAAGTTGAAAGCCTACAAGTTGTTGGAACATGATAGTAGAACGTTGGCAATGTTTCTTGAAAAGGATGATAGGTTCGAGTCCTGTCGCTATCAAAATGGACTAGCAAAATGCTACTCGGTAAGAAAGTAACCTTAAAAATACTAGTTAGGTTGCTTTTTTATTTTGAATAGTTTATAATGAAAATCTACCGAGTCTTAATTGACTTAAAATAAGCAATCATATTAAATTATGGTTGTTTTTTTATTTGTATGTGGTATAATTTAAATGTGGTATCATTTGAATATAGTTATTGAACGATTAGAAGTTAAGTAATTGCCGATTCTTAACAAGTTGCCCTGACAACTATAAAACTGCGAGTCAAGAAATTGACACATTCATATAAAGGATCTCCAAAACCTAGCAAGTTGAGCAGCAACAATAAAAAATCAGGAAAATAAAAATGAGTGTTCAAAAGGGCATTGTGAATAGAAAGAGGGACAATAAATGAGTTTACATCCATTAGTGTCAAACACGAAAGAGATAGCGAATTTAGTAGCAGAGCAAAAAAGAACGAATGAGTTGTTGGAGAAGCTAATAACGGTAATTAAAGAGCCGAAAGCCCATCCAAAAAGCGTAGAAGTAAAGGAAGAAACTACTGCTAAATCTACTAAAAAACCAACAAACACAAAAAAAGTTAAAGAAGAACAAACTGAAGAGCCTAAATAAATGGCTCTTTTTTCATTGTAATAGTTTTGGTTTAAAAATTAAAAACTAAAATATTGACATACAAAAAGAGAAGTGGTATACTTGATATTGAAATGGAGATGATATAAATGAAACACTGCAAAGAATGTGAGATAGAAATAGAACATGGGCATTACTTTCCAATAACTGATGAGTATATGTGTTGTGGGTGTATGAAAAAATTATACACAAATGAGCAAATAGTAGAGATGTATCAAAACGGAGAGCAATATTATACAGAATATGAGGAGGAAGAAGAATGATATTAGTTATTTTAGTAGTGTCTTTGTTGTTATTTATTGTTGGTGTGTTGATATATGATAGTAGCGAGGGATTAGGAGTTTGTTTAGGCTTTCCAGGAGGACTTGCGTTTTTTATTAGCATTATTATGTTAATTGTAGGATGTGTTTCAATATCAGATGGTATTATAGCTGGAGAACTTATCGTGTCTTATGAAACTAAATTGGAAGAAAAGAAAGAAGAATTATACAACATTGTCGACTTATATATGGAATATGAGGGGAGTGTTATTGATGGTTTAACTAAAGAAAATGCTAGTAGTTTCATCATGGTTATTCCAGAGTTGAAAACAAGCGAGTTAGTGATTGAAGTTATTTATTTAATTAATGAATATGATTTAAAAATATTAGAGCAACAAACTAAAAAAGTAAGTGCGAATGTATGGAAATGGTGGATATACTTTGGATAAAAAGGAAAGATTAACAATGATAGCCAAATATAAAGCTGGGGAGAGAGTTAAATACACAAAAGAGGAAGAAAATTTGGCATTTGTGTTACCAGTTGTTGGAAAAATTATAAATTCTTACTATTTGACATCAATCAATGATTTTATATATGACATAGAATGTGAGAATGGATCATATCATGAAAGTGTATTAGAAGAAGAAATAATGGGGGTAGAAAATGAGAACAATGGAAAATGATTTTGATGAAACAAAGGGTTGGATAATTGAATATAAAAGAAAAAGTAGATATAAATATCATCAAGTAGCACAAAACACATTAAAAAGTGCCGTAAGTAATTTAGCAAATGTAAAACATTATTTATTTGTAACAAAAGGAAGAAAAGTGGAGTATAAATATTACATAATGAATAACAATGAGTTAATAGGGTATGAAAACGTAGGTAAAAAGAAATGTTATTTAAAAGAAAAGATAGGAGTTGAGTTATAGTGGAATTAACATTATATGCAAGGGAAGTAAAAATTAAGAGTCCAGTGAATCAATATGGAAAACAAGGAATGGTACAACATGTAGAGTATTTCTATTGTACAAGTGAAGATTTTTTAAAGAAAGCACAATATAGAAAACATTTTAAGTTTCAGGAGATGAAAGAAACTGAATTTAGTGAAAAGTATGAAAATATCAGTTTAATGATAGGAAATAACGAAATATATAGAGAAAGAATAGAATAAAATAACATTTTTTAAGCAATTTAACATTTATATTGTTAATTTACAAAAATATGTTATAATAGAATTACTTGTTTTTGATTCAAGTACCTAAGATGAACTGGATTCTTACTTCAGTTCATCTTTTTTATTTCTATATCATCTAGTTTTCAATACTAGATAATAAAATTATAAAAAACATTTGACATAGTATTTACCTTTTTGTATAATGTAAAATGTGAAAGGGGGGTACAAAATGATAAATGAATATGGAAAATGTGTTGAATGTGGAAAAGTTAGAATGATATTTTACAACGATAAATGCCAATCATGTTATAGAAAATTTGGTAAAAAGTTTAAAAAGTCAGGTCGCTGGGAATATAAACAGGATGTTGAGTTAGATAAACTAACAAAAACTGAACGTGGGTTATGTGATTTGATAGTAGAAAGACAATTATCAATGAATGAGTTAGGTGGAGAGCATGGTGTAGGTCTAAATGTTCAATATATGAGAATCATAAGAAAAAAATATTTAGAGAGAGTGATACCGAGTGAACAATAATATATCGAGTGCACAAATATTCAACATTATTAAAAAACAAATATTAGTAGTTAAGAAAAATCAAACTCATTTTAACAATGATGAACTTTTATATGATTTATTATTAAACACTAAAAATTTTCTATATAAAGAAATTCATAATGAATTATTCCCTATAAGAAAATATGGAAATAACGAAAAAAAAATAAGAGAATATGTTAAGTATGTAATTAGTGATTTACTTATTATGGCAAAAACAAAGGTGGAATATTTAAGAGGGCTATACGATAGAACAACAAATGATGTTAAGAAACAAGAGGTTGTTGTATGGGGTGTTAAATATGCCGAGTTATGGGATGATTTAAAAGCCCTAGCAAGTTTTAGGAGTTTCGCCCATTTTGCTTTATATATCGAAGAAGATGATTCACCCCTAGATAAAGTATGGTTACATACAATGGATCATAGTATGGGTGGAATATTTCACTATGGAAACGAAATGATATTAAATCATACCTATCAATACATGGTAAAACAATGTCCAACAGGTTATGGGAAAACAAAGAGTGATAACTATACAATAGCATTTGCACTAGGATATGATAAAAGCCAAAGTATTTTAAAAGTAACAGGTACAAAAGCGATTGTAGGGGGTTCGTTAGGAAGAATAGAAGCGATATTAACATGTCCAAAATTCTTAAAAGTATTTCCAGAATTTAAAACATTAATTGATAAATATTCAAAAATTATAAAAAATAGCAGTTTGAGTGAGGGGAAATTCACATTATATGATGCTAACCCTGACTTTACATTTAGAATTGTAAATAAAGAAACAGCAACGAATGGAGTTCGAGCAAATATAATAATGCTAGATGATGTTTGTAGAGCTGAAGATGCCGAAAACTTAGCTGCTCACTTATCTGATATTAAACGTTGGAACACCGAGTGGAAAAAACGTAGACATGATGAACATAACATTATGTATATCATAACTGGTACAGCATATCATAAAGAAGATATAATATCGTATATTATAAAAGATAGACTTATGAATAAGCGAAAAGTTATGTTGGGAGATAAAGGTTGGCAAAAATTTACTGGGACAAATGAAAAACAAGATACAATATTCGTGTCAGTGCCTAAAATTGATAACTTTAAGAAAGATAGAAGTTTATGGATATGTACATTTCCTGAAAAATATACGTTAAATGAAGCGATAAAAGAAATGAATGCTGATAAACGTAGTTTTATGGCAATGGATCAACAAGAGCCTATGAATCCTGAAAGTTTACCATTTGACCCAAGTAGATGTATAATACATGAAACATTACCAGAGGGATTGTTAGAGAATGGTGAAGCAACAATAATGGTCGATCCAGCAAGAAAAGGTAAAGATTATACAGCAGCAGGAATATTTATGACATTAGATTATGAAAAGCCACAAAAAGAAAGGTTATATTATATGGTAGATTGTTATTGTAAGAAAAAAGCAATGGAAGAAGCGTATGATGATATAGCTGATTTAATAATAAGATATGAAGTAGAAGTAGCAGTATTAGAGAGTAATACTGAATCAAGCATAAGAAGATTTATATTAGAAACATTAAGTAAAAAGGGTTATAATGATTTAAATAAGAAAAATGTAATGTCAATAACAACAACAGAAAACAAAGAAAACAAAATAAGTAGACTAAGAGGTACAATAGTAAAACATATAAGTTTTCCAGATATATTTGACTATAATGATATGAGTGATATGCACAAATTCTTAAAAATGGTACATGAATATTCATTAGAAAAGAAAAATGTAAATGATGATGCTCCAGATTGTTGTGCAATGTTTGTAGATAACATAATAGCAAAAGACAAATTAAATCTTCCAAAATTCAAAGTTTTGGATAGAAGAAGTTACGGATTTTAAAATAAAATTGACATTTTGTATTTAATTAATTATAATAAGCAAGTAATATTAAAAACTAAATGATAAATTTATAGATTTTAATAATCTAGTAAAGGAAACGAGGTGCTATTGTGAATGAGTATATGAAAGATGTTGTATCAAATGGGCATGTAACATTAGGTCGCAACAAAATGAGAATTGAAGAAACGTTTGAAGAATATTTAGAAGATCCTTTAGAAATAGTATTGAATAATTTTGGAGCAATGTTAAGTTCACATAATGCAAATGTAAAAGCATATGTAGAAATTGAAAAATATTATCGTGGGCAACATAAGATATTAGGAAAAACAAGACCAAATGAAGATGATTCAATAAACAACAAGATAACTGCAAATCAAATAGCAAGAATAGTAGATTTTAAAAAATCAATGATGGTAGGTACACCAATTGAGTATGCTTTAACAATTGTAACTGAAGATACTGATGATATGACATATTTCCATAAGTATTTAGTAGACAGTGGAAAGTCATCATATGATATTCAAAAGTATGAAGATATTTTTAAATATGGTGTAGCACTACAAATGGTTTACCCAAGAAAAGAAAAAAATTTTGATGTAGAAAGTCAAAGTCCATTTGAAGTTTTACATGTAAGTCCTGATAAAGGGTTTTGTTTCTACACTAGTGATATTAGTGAAAAGAAAATTGGGTGTGTACTTTTAGGAAGTAAAATTATTAATAATAAAAGACAAACAGTTTACCATATTTACTTAGACAAAAATCATAGTGAATTTAACTATATGGTAATTTATCAAAATTCATCTAGTGCAACAGCTATTAATGGATACGAAATTTTAGATACTAAAAAAATATATGCAGACATTCCATTAGTTGAGTTTTATCTAAATCAATCAAGAATGGGAATAGTTGAACAATTAATTCCACTTCAAGATATGATAAATCAATTATTGAGTGGGCAACTTGATGATATTGAACAAGCAATTAATCATTATATCGTTTTATATAACCAAGAGTTAGATGCTGAAGATAAAGAAAGTTTCTTAGAGTTTAGGAAACAAAAATTATTATCAGTTAATACAATAAATCCAGATACACCAGCAGACATTAAGATATTATCACAAAGTTTAGATAATCAAGCAATTACAAGTGTGTATGATTCAATGGTTAAAACAATGGAAGATTTAGTAGGAGCTCCAAGCCCAAGTGGAAATAATAGTAGTGGTGGAGATACGGGAGATGCTAGAGCATTAGGTAATGGTTGGGAAAATGCTCAACTTAAAGCCGAAACTGATGCGACTTATATTTCTAAATATGAAAGAGAAATGCTTAACTTAATGTTAAATATTGCTTATGACACTGCTAATAGCCCTATGGGAGAAATTAAATCAACTGATATAGATATTAAATTTAGTATTAATATTAGACATAATATAATTAGTAAAGCCCAAGCGTTACAATTGTTACATGGTATGAATTTCCCATTAAAAGATGCACTTACTGCTGTATCATTAGTACATGATGTAGATGGTGTTGCAACTAAATGGCAAGAAAGAATAGATAATGAGAACGAAAAAGAAAAAGAAACAAAAACAACTACAGAAGATATAAATGTAGTAGAAACAAAAACAACTACTGAAGAATAGTAGTGTATGTGTCAGTTAAGACCTTAAAATCCGTAGAGAAACGTAATCGCAAATATGGTTAGAGAAAACCAAAATCGCAAGGAGAAATTAAATGGTAAAAAATGAGTTAAGAGATTCAAAGTTATTACGATTCAATATTCAATTATTCGCTGAGGGAGATGGTGAGGGTGGAGAGCCAAGTGGTACTCCAGAACCAACTAAAAGTGATAATGAATTAAAATTGGAGGCTGAATTAGCAAAATTGAAAAAAGCTAACGATGATTTATCTAGCGAAAATGCAACGCATAAGAAAAAAGCAAAAGCACAATTAAGCGAAGATGAACAAGCGAAATTATTGTTAGAAGAAACTCAAGGCAAATTAGCTGAAATGGAAAGAAAAGTAATGAGTGCAGAATTAACGGCAACATTAACAAAGGGTGGATTTGAAGTAACTGAAGTAACTGATTTAGTAAAAGCAGCATTAGATAATGATGTAAACACATTAGCAACTGTCTTAATTAAATCAAGAGAAACAACAATTGCAAAAGCATTAGTTGATGCAAAAAAAGAATTTCAAGCAGCAACACCACTACCTGGACAAGGTGGAAAAAATGAAGATCCTAACGTAGCGTTCGGAGCATCATTAAGAAGTGGAACTGGAAATTCAAGCGTAAACTCGGCAAGAGAGTTATACGGAAACAAAAACTAAAAATAAAATAAAAAAATAAGGAGGGGTATTATGTCGATAGGAAAAGAAGTAATCAGTGGCATGACATATGCTGGTGATTATCTAAATTTAAACTTAGGCATTACAGATACTCCAGGAGGAGATTTTATGGCACAAAAAATGGTATATACAACTGACTATTCAAAACCTGGTAATGATATTTTATTACATCCAGGAAGTGAATTTGCAGTGGCAGTAATCTTAAAAGATACTGGAGTAGTAGCAGATTCAAACGGAGATAAATGGGTATTAGCAGGAACACCAATTGGGGGAGCTGACATTAGATTAGACAAACCAAATGCTGAATTAATCGTAACAAACGATGTAACAAACGGAGCAAATACACAAGGTTTATTAAGAAATGATGTAAATTTAAGAAATGGTGAAGTAGCAGGTGTATCAATGATAGTATCTGGAACAATTGATTATTCTCAATGTCCAACATTAGAAGCAACTGCAAAAGCAGCATTAACAAGAATTACATTTGTAAATGGGGGTTCTAAATAATGAATATTTTTGATAGCGTAAACGTAAAAGCAATGAAGTCTTTTTATGAGGCTGATACAAATGCAGCTCCATTCGTAGGAGAAATGTGGTTTCCAGTTGAGAAACAAATGGGACTAGATATTACAATGGTAAAAGGTAAACAAGGAGTAGGTGTAGCATTAGTTGATGCTGGTTTCGATACTAACGTATTATATAGAAACAGAAGAACATTCTCTGAAATTCAATTTTCATTACCTTTCCAAAAAGAGGCTTACAAAATTAATGAAAAAGTAAGACAAGAATTATTAAAAGTTCAATCAAGTGGTGAAGAGTACAAAAAAGCTGAAATCTTAAAAGTTTTCAATGATGTTGAAGAATTATTAAAAGGTGCAGCAATTACTCGTGAAAAAATGAGAATGGATATTTTAGCAACTGGTGGTATTTTAATTAATACAAACGGAGAAAACAAAAACTATGATTATGGTTTCAATGCAGCAACTCAACAAAAAACTGTTACAGTTAAATGGGATGATGCAACTGCTGATGTATTAACTGATTTCCATGATATGATTGATGCAGCAACTGAAGCAAACAATGATGTTAAACCAGCATATGCTTTATGCCGTACTTCATTATTAAGAAAATTAGTTAAAAACAACAATATCATTGCATATTTTGGTTCTCAAATAAGTCCAGTGTTACCAACATTAGATAGAGTAAAAGAGTTCTTAGAAAATGAATTAGATATTAAATTTATCTTAAATGATAAAAAATACATTCCAGCAAGAGAGGGTGTATCTGGTACTCCAGTAAACTTCTACCCTGAATCTCGTATTTCTTTAGTTCAAGAAGCTAACTTAGGTAAAACAATTTTTGGTACAACTCCAGAAGAAGCAGATTTATTAGGTGGACAAGCAACATCAGCAACAACTCAAATTGTTGATACAGGTGTAGCAGTTACAATGTGGAAAACAACTGATCCAGTATCAGTGTCTACAAAAGTATCGCAAGTAGTATTACCATCATGTGAAAACATTGAGGGAATTTATATCGGTGTAGTATTAGCTGAATAATAAAAAGGAGAGATGAAGAATGGCGACAATGGAAGAATATGTATCTTGGTTGAAAGAAGATTATTCGCATATATCTGATAGTAGATGTGAAAGAATATACAAAATGGCAAGAGAGAATTTATTAAATCGTTTATACCATTCTTCTGTTTCTACTAGAGAAGTACCAAAAGAATATGAAATGACTTTATATGCACACATGGAAGAAATTGTAGATAGAAACAATATGAAATGGGCAAAAATATATAAAGAGAATGGACTTACTATTGAATATGACACGAGCCAAAGTAGAGTGTTATCAAGTGTAACACCAAGAATTGGAGTGTATCAATAGTGAGCATATTCGATTGGAATAAACAATTATATATATCTAAGTATGAGCAAATGCAAAGTGAAAATGGATATGAATATGAAATATATTCGCAACCAAAAGAACATTATGTAAATTATCAACCATTAAGTGCAACATTCAAAAGGCAAGAGTATGGAGATAGCGTAGGTACAATATATAGAGCATTTTTTGATACAGTGAAATATCTTAATGAGATTCATGTAGGAGATTTAGCGTATTTGATAGATGGAGAAATAATAGACATTGAAACATTAGTAAATAGTGAATTAGATGAAGATTATGGAAGTAATGCAAATTATAAAGTTAAATCAGTATTAGTTCAAAATTTAAAAATCAAAGTGGACTTTGAGAAAATCACAAAGGACAATAGAGATAATTAATGAATATAGATGTTAAAGATTTAATATCTAATTTGAATAAAATGCGAATTAATAGTTCTAGTATAAATCGTGAAGTAACAATAAGATGTTTAGAAAGTATTAAAACAAAAGCGAATATAAACTTATTACAAGCAGAAGATGTAACATCCGAAGAAAAGCAAATAATTATGAATGGCTGGAAATTTATCACTGAGGGAAATGCAACAGTATTATATAACGAAACAAGTGTTGAGAAACTAGGTGCTGATGAACCAGTATCAATAGCAGCATTTATAGAGTTTGGTATAGGTATTGTAGGTAAAGGGACTTATGATGGTGATGAAGATGGCTATGAATATAATAAGAAACCAACAATTGCAAAATCTAAAGCAGCAGCTCAAGGAAAAGAAGATAGTTGGTGGTATGGTGGCTTTACTCAAGGTAATGCAGCTGAAGCGTTTTTGTACAAAGCGTATAGAGAGTTTGTAAATGAGGGTACATATAAAAGAATATATAATGAAGTAGTTAAAACAAAGAATGGGTGGTAATTATGCAATCAGTAAGTAGTTTAAAAAATCAAATATATAACAAACTTGTAGAAGTATTAAATGAGTATGATCCTAAAATTAAAGTCTTGCAATATCAAGGTAAAATTGATAAACAAGGAGTAGTTATAAAAGAGTTATTAAATACTCTAAATAGCAAAGATAGTACGAACACACAAAATTTAAGAAATGTAAGTTATGATATAAAGATATATACAACAAATTCAAAAACTATGCACTCAATAGAAAAAGCCGAAGAAATACAAGATTACATAATAAGTGTAATGGAGAATTACTTTAGGTTAAAGGGTGGATTTCAAGGAATGATGGCAAATGCAAATACTGATAATGCAACAATTACAACGCTAAGATATAGTGGTACATGGTATGTTGAAAGAAACTGTGTATACAATTAGAAAATAAAGGAGAAATACTTATGGCAATTCCATATGAAGTAGATGCAACGCAAGTAGGTAGAGCAGTCGCTGGTGAGGGTTCAGCCTTATACATACAAAATGAGAATGGTAAATATTCAGTATTAATTGGATTAGAAACAGTACCAACAGTTGCTGGTTCTTATGATTCAATTGATGTAAATATTACAAATACAAACGTTGTAGGAAAAATCGGTGGTAAATTAACACTAGATGACACAACATTTACATTCTTATTACATAGAGATAATGTAAGAAGATTAATTGAAGTATCAGGAAAAGATAAAAACTTTATGGTAGTAACACCAGATATGATGGGACAAAAATTTAGTGGAACAATTAAATTCCAATTAAATGAAATGACAGGGGATGCAAAAGCAGAGGGAGAAGTAACATTAACTCCAAGTGCAATGGATGAATTTCCTATCATGAATGCTTTACCATTATTAGAGAAAACATGTAAGTTTACAAAAAGACCAGCAGCAACAACAACAGTAGGAAGTGGAGATAATACAACAATGTCAATTGAGTTATTTCCAGAAAATGCAACAGTAAGTGTTGTAGCAGGTACTTCTGCTGATGAGGGAAATGCAAACGGTTTAACAATGACTGAAAGTGGTGGAGTATTAACAATTACAAGTGATGGAAGTGATAGTGCATTAGCAAGTGCAACATTCTATATAACTGCAAGTGCAAGTGGATACGCTTCATGGACAACAACAGTGTTAGTACAAGTAACTGAATAAAAAAATAAAGAAAAAGGAAAAGTGAGAAAATGGCAAAACCAAATATTGATTACAAAGGGAAGAATTACGAATTTGAGGGAAGTCTTAAATTAAGAAGAGAGTACAACAAAGAAGTACAAAGAATTAACGAATTAGATTTAACACAAATATCTCCAAAAGCATTAGCTCAAGCACAAGAAACAATGAAAGGTAAAACTGATTTAACTGAAGAACAAGCATTAGAATTGTTCAAAGAAAATGAAGAACTAATCAATTGTGCAATTGCTCAACAAAAAGAAGCGACAGTTAAAATTGAAAAATTAAATGTAGAAACTGCATACAAAATGTTAGGGCATACAAAATTATCAACAAAAGATTGGGCAACGATTATTGATGAGTTAGATGATAGTTATGAAGATGGAGCAAGTGCTTATTGTACTAGTGTGGTAAATTTCGTTTTTACACAAATGGTAGAGGAAAAGAAATTGAAACCTCTACCAACTTGGAAATAAACCAAGCCTACCCACAAAAAAAGAATAATATGCTTGTACAATTAGTACAGGCATTTATTCAAATATTGGCACTTAATTTAGAAGAGATAGATGAAACGTATGAACAAATGTTAGAAGATGGGCTATCATATGGAATGACAATTAGAGAGTTTTGGGAAATGGACTTAAAAGGTTATATAACATATCAGAAAGCATATCTAAGAAAATTACATAGGGAATCACATATACAAGGGTTATACTTCAATTTGGCTATCATTTCAAATGTATCTTCAATACTAGGGAAGAAAGGTAGTAAACCTACTCCATATCCTGATGAAGATTTATATACAACTGAAAGTGTTAAACAAGAAAAACAAAGAGTGATAAATGCAACAACAAAAAGAGGTAGTGAGTGGATTGATAGAAAACATATCACTAAGGAAAATATGGAAGAGGCATTTACACAAAGAATGA
This sequence comes from bacterium, assembly GCA_044432925.1. GTDB lineage: Bacteria > Bacillota_I > Bacilli_A > Acholeplasmatales > Anaeroplasmataceae > JAWXUE01. Next base: position 25,131 of record JAWXUE010000004.1, read on the forward strand.
ATAGTTACTATTAATAAAAAAACACCTTTGAAGAAAGGAGGACTCAAATAGTGGCAGATTATGATGTAGGTAATATACGGATAAAAAGTGAAGTTGATAGTAGTGGTGCAGTTAGTGGTATTAATAATATTGTCAAACAACTAAAAGCAGTTAGTAAATTTGAAAGTGGTGCAACTAAGGCTGCAACATCAGTAGACAAGATAAGCACTAAAAGCGAAACAGCATCAATAAACATTTCTAAAATGTTTGACATAAGTAGAATATTTGTATTTTATAGTTATGCAAGGCGAATTTTCAATACGTTTTCAAATATGATAGAGTTAGCAGCTTCATATGAAGAAACAATGAATAAATTTCAAGTTTCATTTGGAGATTTAGCAGAAGTCAATATTGCATCAATAAATGATTTAGCAAATGCGTTTGGTTTCTCAACTGCAACATTACTAGATTATACGGCAACATTTAATAATATGCTTAGTGCATTAGGGACATTAGATGCTGAAATGTCGGCAAGTATTTCACAAACACTTACAAGAATGGCGATAGATTACTCTTCATTATTCAATGTAAGTTTAAATAGTGCTATGACAGCATTTCAATCGGTATTGGCTGGTTCAATAAGACCTATTAGGGAAACTTCAGGGTTTGATGTTTCGGAAACTTCAATATATGATGTTTATTTAGGACTTGGTGGTACTAAGACAATGCGTGGGTTAGACCAAGTAGAAAAGCGATTATTAAGAATCATAGCATTACAGCAACAAATGATGGCAACAGGAGCAGAGGGGGACTTTGCGAGAACAATTGATAGTGTTGCCAATACAATAAAAATCATAGAAGAGCAACTAAAAGAACTTGGAACATGGATGGGAAAAGTATTTTTAGTAGAAATAAAATCGGTACTACATTATTTTGCAGCAATTTTAACCACAGCAACAAATGTGGTAAAAGCATTTGCTAATTTAAGGGAAACTTCTGATGATATAGATTATGATACTGAATTTGCTGGATTTGAAAGTATGAATGATGATGCAGACAATTTATTAGATACATTAACAGAAATAGAAACAACAATGTTAGGGTTTGATAAATTAAATGTATTAGGAGATACTGATACAAGTGGAGCATATTCAACTGATATAGATGATGTAATATTAGATGGTTTATCAAATTACGAAATATATTTAGATACTATTGAAAGTACAGTTAAAAATATATCTGATTCAATGATGACATGGTTAGGTTATACTGAAGAAATAAGAGAGGTAACAACTGAAACTGGGGAAGTGTATGAAGAAACGGTATGGGTATTAGCTGATGGAGTATCAAACATTTCAAAAATAGTAGATGCAATAAAAGCAGTAGCAGTAATTTTAACTGGAATGAAAATATTAACTATATTAAAAAGTGTAGTTGGAGTTATAGCAACAATTGCTGGATCAATAGGAGCATTAATAAATCCAATAACAATAGTAGTAGTAGCAATAGCAAGTTTAGTAGCATACTTAGTTCATTTATATCAAACAAATGAAGAAGTAGCAGCAAGTTTAAATGCAATATTTTCAACAATAACATCAGCATTAGAAACAATGTTTGAGGCAATTAAACCAAGTATTGAATCAATAATGGAATCAATGCCAGTTATTATAGAAGCATTAACTAAAATAGTAGATGCGATAATTCCAGTGTTATTAGTATTAATGCAATTTGCAGCAGATATTTTTGCTGAAATAGCAGTTCAATATTTACCATTAATAGCAGAAGTAATTGCAAAGGTAGTTGAGTTAGTAGCAACAATATTAGTTGCATTAGAACCGTTAATAGCAGCAGTGTTGCCATTAATATTAAAACTAATAGAATTAATATTGCCAGTAATAACATTGATAGTAGAAAAGTATTTATGGTTAATGATAGACTATTTAGAAAAAGTGCTATTTGTAATTGAATTTATTTGCCAATTGTTTGAGGGAGATTTAACTAAATCAATAACACATGTAAATTCAATGTTTGAAAATTTAGGAAATTCTATTAAGAGTATTTTTACGGGGGTATGGAATTATATAAGTGATGGTTTAACATCAGTTATGAATTTCTTTATTAGTGGTATTAACAATATAATTACTTTGATGAATAAAATGAGTATAGATATACCAGAGTGGCTAGGTGGAGGAACATTTGGCTTTAACATAGCCGAGATACCACAATTAGCAAGTGGTGGAGTATTAAAAGAAAATGCGATTGTAAATGTAGCCGAATATGGAGGAGCAAGTACAAATCCTGAAATAGTAGCTCCACAAAGTATATTAAAAGAAACATTTATGGAAAGTATGATGCCTATGGTAAATGCTTTATTATCAAGCAACAATGGAATTAAACAAGCAATAGAAGAAAGTGGAAATAGAAGTATTTACATGGATAGTAGAAAAGTAGGGGAAGAGTTGTATGATCCACTACAACAAATAGCAAAAGTAAAAGGATATTCAACAACTACAAAATAGGAGGTGGCAAGAGTGAAATATCAAGTAGATGATTTAAAAATAACTTATGATAGAATAGTATCAACTGAAATAGTAACATTAGATGATGATAACTATGAAGAATTAGGTTTTCTAAGAAATGAAGTAACATTAGATGATGATAACTATGAAGAATTAGGATATTTGAAAGATGATGATTACTATTATTACTTAGATGAAGATGATAACGAGATTATAGTAACAACAGCAGTATATTATTATTTAATAAATAGTGATACTGAAGAAGAAGAAATCATAATACAAACTGAAAAGAATGAATATGAATCTTACGAACATAAATTGCCACCACCTAGTAGTTTTAATTTGCAAATAGCAGATGTAGATGCGACAGGTAGTGGGAGAAATTCATCAACAGGACAAATGGTAAGAGAAAGAATAGGGCAATATGTTAATATAGATATAAAATGGGATTTAATACCCCATTCACAAACTAGAATTAATCTAGTTAGATTGTTGAAACATTTGCCTGAATATTTCAATTTACGATTTAGAGAGAACTCAGGAAGTTACGGAGAGTATGAATTTTATAGAGCTGATATAAGCGATACATTATATATGTTTATAGAGGATAATGAAATTTGGCAAGGGTTATCGACATCATTTGTACAAAGTACATTAATAGATATAGATGATAGTATAGAGCCAACATTTGTAGATGAGAATTTAGAAGATATAATAATAGAGGAAGAGGTTGAAGTATGATAAAAGTAAATGAACAATTTAGAAAAGCCATACAAAATTCAACAAGACAAAGTTATTTTTCTTTAAGATATGGACTATACTTACCCCAAGCAAAAGCGAAAATAGAAAGCATTAATACTGAATTAGGTAATAATGCTTTACCTTTTTTCAATCCCGAAGATATATACAATGATGTAAATTACATAAATAATAAATATGTAACTTTTGAACCAGGAGCATTTAACTTTAATGATACATTTGTAATGATAGATAGTGTTAAAGAAATAAATGAAAATCAAGAAGTTGGGTATTGGAGTAGTGATATATCTAATACAAATGGTACGTTTTCGACACCCCAATTTATTGAGTATGAGTTTAATAGTTTACTAGACTTTACAGAATTGTCATTATATACAAGTGAAGTAATGCAAGAGTTAAACATTGAGTATAAATTTAATGATAGTGTGTTATTCACTTATAATGTAAGAGATAATGTATCATTAAAAATAGAAACAAAGACAGGTATAGAAAGTCAAAGTTCATCAATAAAATTCAACAAGTTAAAAATAAATTTTATAAAAACAAAAACAGCTCAAAGATATGTAAAGTTTTTAGAAATTCAATTTGGTGTATATCAAACAGTTGGAAAGAAAGAAATTGATAGTATTGATATAGTTGATGAAATGTCAATTGACAGTAGTCAATTAAGTGCAAATACAATGAATGTAACATTAACATCTAGTAATGGAGATTATGATGTTCTAAATCCATATAATAAGCTTAACTTTTTAAAGACTAGGCAACAAATAGATGTTTATTATAATTTAAGAGTTGATGGAGTTTATCAGTCGGTGCAATTAGGTAGTTATTTATTAAAATCAATAACAACAACTGATTCTACAAAAGTAACTCTTGAGTGTTATGATGATATTTACTTTATGAATCAACTTTATTATAAGAGTAAATTTTATAACAATGAACCTATTAAAAATATATTCCAGGATATATTTAATAGTATTAATTACAATAATGAACAATACACACTAGATGATGATTTAAACGATATAGTATTAACTGGCTATATACCAATTGTTGAAACAAGAGAGGCACTAAGAATAGTAGCTGAGGCTGGAGCAGTTGTAATAAGTAAAAATCGTACTGGAGAAATTTACATTTATAAAACGTTAAATGATCCTTTAAGCAAGATTTTCAAACAAGAACAATATCAAAACTCTAAGCCAACAAGAAATTTATATGATGATGCAGTAGACATAAACTCTTATTCGTATAGTAATATAGGGGAAGAAGTAGAGTTATATAAACAAACATTAGGTGTTGGGGAGCATGTAATACAATTTAGTGATTACCCATTAGTCTATGAAAAGTATAACACTGAAATGAATTTACTTAAAAAAGAAGAAAATGCAAATTATGAAGTAATAGAAATTAGTGCAGTTGCATGTAAAGTCAATGTATTTGAAGAAACTGAAGTTTACTTAACTGGTACAATTTATAGTGAAGAGATTTCAATAACTCAAGTAATAAGTGATTCAACAACAGAAGATGCGATTAACTATTCAATAGTTAATGTTGATAATACTCTTATTACATCATCGAATGCAACAACTGTTGGGAAATGGAAAGTAAATAGAAATTCAATAAAGTATAATTTTCAAACACATCTAATTCCTTATGTAGAGTTGGGGGATACATGTCAATTTGAAAGTGGTTATAGAACAACAAGTGGTACAAAGAACATTAGAAGAAATTTTGTACCGACAAGAACAACAATAAGTAGTTCATTTTGGCAAACTATTGAGGGAGAGTAGAGATTATATGGCAAACTTTATAATAGAATGGAAAAAAAAGGATAATATCTCGTTAGATGTTGAATTAAATCGCATAGAGTATTATAATAAATTTGTTGATAATTGTTTAAAAAACTATTTCAATAATGATTATGATGAATTAACACATAAATTAGATTGGCAAGTTAATGATAGGATGTTTTCATTACAAGAATATAATCGTATAAAATCTAACATAAACGTTTTAAATGAAAGGCTGCTAAATTTAGCGTTATTGGACATTGAAAAAACAAGTGGACAAACATTAGGGCTTAGCAATATAAACGAGTTAGAAGCGTATTTATCGGCTAATTTGCAAGGGTTGGGCAATATTCAATTTAGAAATGTTGTTACTAGCCTTACATTTTGTGGAGATTCATTGAAATTAAACTTAAAATCTTAAAAAAGAAAAGGAGAATTAAAAATGGCAATAAATTTAATAAAAGATGAAGTCAGTACAAATAGTGCTGACTACAATGTAACAAAGAGTGATGGTTCAAAAGAAAAAGTAACTCTTGAAAGAGCAGCTACTATAACAAGTGCTGGTACAATTTTAAATGCAGCAACTTTAAATCCTATTTTCACGCAAATTAATACTAACACTACAACTGCAACACAAAATAAAAGTGATATTGAAATTTTTAGAAATGCAAACTTTCAAACTGCAAGTGAAGTTCAAGCGTTAGTAGATGTAGGTGATGTAGCTACTTTAGCAAGTGCAAAGGCTTATGCCGATAGTGTTGCAGGTGGAGGAAGTGTTGATTTAAGTGAGTATGACAAATCAACAGTTGTGGATAGTAAAGATGCAATAGTATTACAAGAAGCAAAAGATTATACTTATGATAAAGCAACAATAGATAGCAAAGTAGCAGCAGGGGGTACATTTGACCCAACTGCTTATGATAATAGCAATGTAGTAGATTCAAAAGATACAGCAACTTTAGAACTTGCTAAAACTTATACTGATGAAGAAATTGCTAAGATAGATATACCAAGTATTGAGGGTTTAGCACAACTTGAAGAAGATTTAGGAATTGAAAGAGATGAAGATACTGGAGATATTACAAAAAATCCACTTAAAGAAGCATTAGTAGAAATTGAAGAAGAATTTGATAATAGTGATGCAAGTGAGTTATTACTAGGTATTGAATTTAAAGAAGAAGCAGGTGGAGTTGTTGCAAGTGTAATCACGGTGGGAGAAAACATTGGTGTTATTGGAGAGATTCAAAATGAATTAAGCGAAAATGCCGAGAAGTTACAAGATGTTGAAACTAAAGTATTATCACTTGAAACAAATGCAATTCAAAAAATAATTGCTGATAAAACATATTATATTAATGATGTAGTATTAGTAAATGGTATTCAATATAAATGTTTAGTAGAGCATACTTATAATAGTACTGATGGTTTTGTAACTACAAATTGGGAACAAATAACATTTACTAAAGCCGAAATATTAGCCCTAAACCCAAGCAACATTCAATATGTTGATGTGTTACCAACATTAACTGAAAAGAGTGATGTTATCTATGGTTTAACAGATATTGTAAGTGGAATGACAACATTTTATAATTACGATGGTACTGAATGGAAAATTGTAGGAAATACAAACATTGATTTAACTGATTATGTTTTAAAATCTACTTTAGAAACTGACTATATTAAGAAAATTGACATTGAAGCATTTTATGTGCCAAAAAGTGCATTAGGTGGAATTGTTAGTTTTGAAGTTATAGAAGAATAAGGGGGGGGAATTAAAATGGCAAAAAAATTAAAATTAAATGGCATTGATGAAGAAGTACCAATTCTAAACGAAGATGGAAAAATAGATTCAAGCCAATACGAGAGTGGTGTTTCGCAAGAAGAGTTTGACTCACTTAGTAATAGAGTAAGTATTTTAGAGGCAAGTCCTGAAGATATTGATATGGCAAATCATTATCAAGCGATTATTGATAGTACGAAAAAATGTAATGGTTCTTCCTCAACAGGAGATTTTTTCACAATAAATGCAGGAGATAATGGATTTGATAAAGATAGCACGAATTGGAATTTCTTAAACTTATTAGATTTTTCTGAAGTTTCTTCTACTTATTTTATGTTTTATAATTGTACATCTTTGACAAAAATTGTAATGAAGCGCTTAGGAGTACACACTGCAGGTTACGAATGTGCATATATGTTCTATGGATGTACAAATTTAGAAGATGTGGTAATAGAAGATGGTACACCAATAACCCTTGCAAATATGTTCTATGGATGTACAAATTTAAAAAATGTTACTTTAGGGGTAGATACTTCAAGAGTATCTAGTGTGAATAGTATGTTTAGAGATTGTGTAAATTTAGAAACACTACCTATGTTTGATACTTCAAACGTTACGGATTGGCTGGGTATGATTTGGGGTTGTACAAAAATAACTAAATTCCCTGCTTATAATACTTCAAGTGCTACTTCTTTTTTTAGCACGTTCTATGGTTGTACTAGTTTAATAAATATTGAATTACTTGATGTTAGTAAAAATCCCTCTCTATCAGCCACTTTCAGTAATTGTACTAGTTTAGAAAGCGTTAAATTTGCTTCAAGTAACGTTCCCACAACCTATATTACAACATTTACAAATGTACCAAGTGAATGTATTTTCTATGTACCATCGGCTTTATTTGAAGAATGGTCTACTGCTCAATATTGGGCTGATGTGAATGTGGTTGCTTACGATGAAAGTGAGGTGTTATAATGGATGATTTAGAGTTTGATTTTGAAGAGTTATTTGAAAAAAAAGATTTTGAAGTTTATGCAAAAGTAGTAAATGGAATTTACAAAGGATATATTGCCACAAGGTTATTTGATTATCAAATACCAATTATGCACTCTAAAATTAGCGAAATTGGAAAGTCAGTTATTTATGATGAAAAAACTAATTCATTTATTGAAAATGAGCAATATGTAATTGAACAAGAATTAGATGAATTAAACAAAGATGTGATAAGACATAATCACTATGGTTTAGAGTGTGCAAACTATGAAGAGAAATGTGCAAGAGGTAAATTCTTAGTTGAAAGATTAAGAGAAATAAAATCACAAGAATAAAAAAATAAAAGTAAGGGGTTGAAAAATACCCTTTACAAATTATTGAAAGGAAAGTTAAAATGGCAAAAAAATTAAAAATGACAATGGAAGATGGCTCAATTCAAGAAGCCCCATTATTAAATGATAGTAATAAGATTGATAGTGAGTTATTACCAGATAGTGGAGGTTCAAGTGCTATTGATGTTGAAGATTTAAGTAGTGAATTGGGTGAATGTGATGGTTTAACTTCTAAAAAATTATATAGAGTTGGTAATGTTTATTATTTTTATGGTTATAGCAACTTAAACTTAGAGGCTGGTTTATACAACTATCCTGATTTTATACCTAGTCAATATTTATTAGCGAATGTTTGTGGAGTATTAGTAGGTACTAATGGTGAAACATATGGTACTTGTCTTTTGACTAATGATATTTTTAATATGTCTATTACTGCTAGAAGTTATTTTAGATTATCTATGACTTGGATAGGAGGTAAGTAATTAATGGAAAACTTAACAAAAGAAGAATTAGAAATATTAGACTTAAAACATAAAAGGGAATATATTTGTTTCCCAATAATTAATAGAGGTCAATTTTGGTACAACACTTTAACTGATACTCAAAAAATGGAATTACAAAAATGGTATGATAATTGGTTAAATGTTACTGAAACAAAAGTAATACCAACTAAACCTACTTGGTTAGAAGAATAGCAATTTTATAAGGGTTGAAAAATACCCTTTACAAATTATTGAAAGGTATGCAAGAGCAACAAGAACAAATTAAGGAATTAACAGCTAAAGTTGAGGCTTTATCTATTAAATAAACAAGGGAGTGAGATAAATGGAAGAACTAGTAGGAGATATAATAGTCCCAAGAAGAAGATTTGCTTTAAGGATAGGAGATAGACTTCCCAAGCCACTAAGAGTGCTATATTACGCAGTTTTATTCCTTACCCTTATTTATATGCTATTTGTGGTTACAAAGGGCTTGTTGGACATTATACAACGTTTTGGAGCATTTTTCTTTGATAAGAGAAACTACTATACATTTGTATTTTGTATTTTTGGACTTGCAATAGGTACTTTTATAGTAGCACAATTTTTCTTAGGGTTAGATCCAATAGGAGCAATCATTGATTTTTTCAATGGTATTATACAAACTATTAAAGATACTATAATAGAATGGGTTTCATAAAAAATTAAGAGTGATTAATTTCACTCTTTATTTTTTTGTATATGTATGTTAAAATACTTTATAGATATAATACTAATAATTAGTTAATAGATATTATAAATATATATATAGGAGAGTGAGTTTTATGGCAATTGAAAATACAAATGATGATAATAAAAATGTTAGTACGATAGGTGAAGATGGTCGTGTGGATCATGATGATTTAGAAGATGTAATAATACCTACAACCCCTGATGAAACTGTATTTGTTGATGAAGAGGGTACTGATTTAAATAAGTACAAGTTAATAAGAGAAGATGGTACTATTGAAGATGTTAAATTAGTAAGAGATACTAGTGGTGTTACTAAAGAGGGAACAACGTTAAATGCAGCAAAAATGAATAGGTTAGTTTCGAGTATTAATTCTAAAAATAAATGTTATTGGGAAACTATTGTGGATACTACAAGAACATTAGCAAGTATTTCTAATGGTAGTTCTGAAGGAATTCCGAATAGAGAAAAATACACTCAATTTTTTATTGAAATAGGATTTGTTACAAACTCAACAACTTCTATACGACAATTATTTTCTCAATTAATTCCTAACGTTAGTTTTACTGATGGGAAGTATTGTTATGGTGCATACATTCAGGATGGAGTGTCGTCGTATATACCCTATTATAGTACATTTAATTTTTCAAGCGAAACATCTTCAGCCCTCTGGTGGTCTTTTTACCCTGTAGGTCATTCTACCTATATTGGTAATTACGGTCGATATGGAGTAACAGTTAAAGTTTTTGGGTTTGTAGAAGAGGAATAAAGAGATTAATTCTCTTTTTTTCTTTATATTCTCATATTGAATATATATATTATATATGTTAAAATATTAATGTTAGATATTATTATATACATATTTATTTAACAAAGGGCAGTTTTCATTTGATAATATTTCTCGCTTGTTCTATTTGAAAGTCGAAAACTAAACATTATGTTTTACAACACCTTTATATTAATTTCAAAGTTAAGGAGGTGGTTATCGTGAGTGTAACACACGAATGCAAAAATTTTTTCAAGCGATATGGCGAGTTAATAATTTTACTATCCATTTCAATTGGTATATCTTTTTATCTCAAATGGGATAGTACAAGGATGGCTACAATTTATACTTTCTTATGGATGACTTCTTCTATTATCGGTTTTGGAAAGATTATTAAAGTTATGGTTGCTCAAAAGAAACCTAAAAACTTTGATGAAGATAAGAAAACTGAAAGAACGCCTACTGAAAAAATCATTAGGATTGCAAGTCGAAATTTTAGAGTATCAGGAAACGCACTTAACCCAACTGGCTTGGGGGAAGAAATTGCTAGAATTATAATTAATATTTATGGGAGGATTAAAAAGGTTATGTTAGAAAAATTAAAATCAGTATCAAAAACACAATGGATTTCATTAGCAGTATTTTTACTTGGTATGGGATTCACTATTGCAATTATCTTTATTCCATCAATTGCTAAATACGAAAACTTACTAGAAATGGTAATTGCTCTTACTTTAGGATCAGGGTTTGTTGGTATTTTCAAAAGTGGTGCAGCAGTAATTGCTCCATCTGAAGAAGAAATTGCAAAAGAAAATGATGAAAAAGAGAGAAAATGCAAACAAGAATCATTAAGCCAAAAACTTATCAAGTTAGATGAGTTATATGCTGTTGTACTTGAAGCTAAAGCAAATGAAGATTTAAAACCTTTAACTGCTGAACAAGTAGCTGAATATTCTACTTATTTATCTACAAAAGGAAAACTAGAAGCACAAATCGCTGAATTAGAAGTAGTTACTGAACAAGTAGTTGCCTAAAATTATGGTAAGTGTTACAATATAAGTGTAGGGGGTAAAACCCTTACACTTGTTTTCTTTTATGGGGGAGATAAAATATGAAAGCAGATTATAAGAAGTTGTTGATAGCAAGTTGTTTTACTTTGATAGTGTTTTATTTGTTTGTCATAATAACTGGAAGAACATTAATTATGAGTACGGAATATGAAAACTTTGAAAGATTTTGCGATTGGGTAGATAGCAATTTAGTGTTCAAGTATGTGATAATGTTTATAACATATTACTTTAATTGGGTATTTGCATTCTATACAATTCATAAATGTAAGTTATTTGGTTATAAGCCTATTAGATTCACGTTATTTATATTTGCATTTTGGTTATTGAAATTATTGTTTGTTAATTATCAATTTGATAATTGCATAGACTTTATAGTATTTGGTGGTTTGATACTATCGCATATTAAACGTTGGAAGTTAGGTTTGATTACTTGTTTATATACTTTAGGAGTAGTTATTTTAACTTCAACTATTAAAGGAGTTTTTGTTATAGGGTTAAATCCTATGGAATTATCAACCTTAGAGGGGTTAGTATTTATGTTAGATAATATATTGATGAGCATTATTTTATATTTATATATAATGAATAGAGAAAGGAGTATTGTGAATGAAAAAACTTAATTTATTTGTAGGTTGTTATACTTGGGGAATTTTCTTCAACGAAGATAAAAAATTATCTAAAGTTGGTAAAATAGTTTTAGGAGTTGCTGCATTAGCTGTTGTAGCGACAATTGTTACATTGGTTATTGTTTTATAATGAAAGAAAAGTTTTGGGATTTATATACAGATATTTGTTTCGGAATTGTTACAATAGGTACAATTTTAATAGTAGCTTATCTATTAAATAGAGTTTATGAGGCTTTTATAATTGTCATTGCATTTCACTTTTTTAGAAATGGTAGCACTGAAACGTATCATGCTAGTACAATGATAAGGTGTTGGGTTGTTTCCAATACCACTTTCTTATTATTATCAAAATTAACTAGCGATATTCACACTTCAATAATAATTCATATTTTATTAGCATTTATTTTGAATATTGTTATGTATCACATTTGGAATTACCTTAGATATATTAAACCTACCAAAAAATTTAGAACGAATGAGGATGTTTATATCTATTGTCAAATTCACAATTTAGATGATACTTTTGAAAAGCGTATGTTCCTTAGATTTATAGAAAAGAAAAAGATTAAAGAAATTGCAGATATTGAATGTGTAGAAGTGGCTTCAATAGAGCAATGGTTTAGAAGATTAAAAATTAAACACAATATAAAGAGAGAATATTAATTTATTCTCTTTTTTTATTTTGTAGGGGATATGTAGGGTAATTTTATTATGCTTTCACTACTATAATGTTAGTGTAAAGGCAAGAGTTAGAACGTTAGAAGTATTATTTAATTAAAAGCCTTTACAACTTTAAAAATTGAATAACACTAATAACAGTTTTATCTCTTTCAACCTTTGCAATAAAAACTTTAAAGGAGGAATTGCATATGAGATTTGAAGATTTAAAACCAGGAAGTAAAGTAGCAGGTGGAGGGACAACAGGTTTAGGTATCATTGGTACTGCACTTGGAGGAATTGCATTAGCAAACCAATCAAATGGTGGTTGTGGAAACAACGGTGGTATCTTAGGAGGTATCTTTGGTGGACATAATGATTGTCATTTAGAAACTAAAGAAGCATCTCATTTAAGAGAACAAGTTGCTATCCTAGCATCTGAAAGATATGCTGACCATATTGGTTTATCAGTTTACAATGAAGTTGTTAAAAATGATAAAGAAGTGATTAATTATATTAATCATAAATTTGAAGTTTTAACTGACCGAGTTGCATCAAATGATAAATTAGCATTTATTGAATTAGCAAGATTAGATAAAGAAACTGCTCTAAACAAACAAGCAAACGAATTTACATTCGCTTTAACTAATAAAGAAATTCAATCAGTTGCTAAAGATTCTCAATATCAAGATGTTATTTTAAATAACAAAATTGATTGTAATGCTGAAAGAATCCGTTGCTATGTAGATGGAACATTTGTACCAGGAAACTTAGTAATGCCTTTATCAAGCATTTGCCCACAAGCAATGCCATTATATTCAGATACTGAAACTAAATAATATCTAATATAACTTCCCTATAAAAAAATCTAGTGTTATTTAATTAAGTTTAAATAGCACTATTTTTATTATTAAAAGGAGGAATTAAAATGAATTATAGAACACCATATCAAACAACAATGGAAGATTTAAGAAAGAAACATGAAGCCGATATTAGATTAGAGCAGCAACAAAAGCCACAAGACTTTAGCGACTATAATCAACTTTATGATTTTGTTAAAGCAAACCCTGATAATGCTAAATGGCAATGGGTTGAGAAACAAGAGGAAGTAGTTAAGGCAAATGTAGAAATTAATACACTATTTGTCGCTTGGCTATTAGAGAAACACAAAGTTGATTTTGCTAAGTTTGTAAAAGATAGTGGTTATCCACACATTAAAAATTATTGCAATATCGCCATTGAAAAATCTAAGGAGTATAAAACACCTGAAGATATATTTAAAGCCGATAGAGATAAATATGAGAGCCGTATAAATGATTTAGAAAGTAAACTTACTGATATTATATCAAACAAAGAGAAAGAGGTGCTAGTATGATACTAAACGAATTACAACAAAGTGAATTTATCGCTTTTGAAAGTTACATAAAGGAATTTGCTAATTCAAAAGGTTTTGGACTTATGCTTAAACTTCCTTATGTTGATAAAAAAATAGAAACATTTGAAAATTATTTAGAGATGTTTATGAGAGAGAATGGCTACATTGATGGAAGATCATTAAGTGAGGCATTAGATGGTATAAGACCTGAAGTTTCAAATTGGGTTAATTTTCCTAGAAATGATTTTAGAATGGTTGATTTAGCAAAAGAATTAACTATTGCTCTCTTTGGAGGTTGATAATATGAGTTGTAGAAAAAACAATTATGGCTGTTTTTATAATTGGCTAGGTGCTAATTTTAGAAATGTATATGATGATTTAGATAAATTACAAGAAAGTACAAATGTAAGAATGTCTAAATTAAATAAAAGAATCAATGCTAGTAATAAAAGAATTAGAGTATTAGAAAGTAAAGTTGAAAGACTAGAACAATTATTGGAGGAAAAAGAAAATGATGGAACAAATTAAAGAACAAATATTAACAAGATTTAATAAAGCATTAAGTACAGGACAACCTTTACCACTAAAAGATTTAATTGGTATTGGTCAAGTTATTGCTAGTTTAGAACAAAACGAAGTTGCTAGAACTACTATTGAAATAACTAAAGAGGCTGTAACAAATAGACCTACTGAAATAGTAGAAGAAGAAACTACAATGTAAAGGAGGAATAAGATATGCACATTAAAAGAATGATGAATGAAATCGTTAATAAAGGGAAAGCCGAAGATATGATTTGGCTAGGAGATGTTGCATGTGATTCTATTTATGAATTAAAACATACTAACCCTATGTGGTATCATAATATAGAAATTAAAATGCACGAGAGAGCATATGGAAGTCATTTAACTGAAGAACAAGTAAAATGTATAACTGCTTACTTTCATAACAAAGATGGATCAAGTGGAGAGCATTGGGACTATGACACAATAATGAGTGTTTACAAAACAAAATCATTAACATGTAACTTTCCAGACTTCTATTTTATGATGAATTATGTATATATGAAACATTGCAACAAGTCATTTTCAACTGAAATATATATAGAATTGGCAAATGACACAATGTATCATGAAAATATTTTAGATATTTATTATAGAATTGTTAAAGCAAACATAAGCAAATAGTATGTTTTTAACCTCCCAAATATGAAAATATACCTTTTTGTGTAGTTGTTACTACATTTAATGTATGATATAATGTTTATGCAAGTGTTATATCTTGCAACCCCTTTGTTAAATAGTTTTGCTATTTAACTCACAATCCCATTAAACGTAACTAATTAATTTTAGTTGCGTTTTTTTCATATCCAAAAATAAACAAAAAGATAGTAATTGTAGAATGGTTGTAGACAAGTTGTAGAATTTGTGGTACAATATATTTAGCAATGGAGATTGCTTAAAATGAATGAATGGAGGAAAATATGAAAAGTTTATTTAGTAAGTGGTTAATTAGATATAGAATTAATGATTTAAAATTAACCCAAGAAGAGTTGGCTCAACGTTTGGAAATCGATCATAACAGTATATCGAGATATGAGAACGGAAAGAGTACACCTAGTTTTAAAGTTTTAAGAGCATTAAGTGAAATATCGAAAATTGAAATTGTGTATTTTCATGAAATGCTAAAAAAAGAACTTCATAATTGTAAACGTTGCAGTGATGAAGTAGAAACACTATATGGTTTTTCGCTATGCAAAGATTGTTGGGAAGATAGATATGGTGAAAGTTTGAACGAATTAGAGGGGGATATTTAATGAAGATAACTAAAATTGAAATCGAAAAATTTAGAGCATTATCAGATGTTTCTTACGATTTAAAAGATGTAAATATTTATAGTGGTATGAATGAATTAGGTAAAACAACAATTAATAATTTTATTATGTGGTTGTTATTTGACTTATCAAACAATGATAATAACTTAAATGATAATGAAGATGTAACAAATGCTTATGTTAAAGGTAGTGTTACATTTGATAATGGTGATGTAGTAGAAAGAAATTACAAACAAGTTTGGAAAGATGTGGCTGGAGAAATGACTGCTAAACCATCTAAGAATGAATTTTTTATTAATGGAGCAAGTTATAAAGCTAAGGAATTTAAAGTTGAGATTTTAAAAATGTTTAATTTAGAATTAACTACTAAAGTTAAAGATTTAAACTTAGTGAAGTTATTTACTGATGTTTTATATATGGAGGAAATTACACCTATTCAATTTAGAGAGTTTTTTAGTGAGATATTAAATCTTACAAATGAAGATGATTTAGAACTTTTAAATAGTGATAAGCAATATGCAAAACTAATTGATCCGTTACAAGAACAAAAGTTTGACATTAAGAATGTTATCAGTGTAAATACGAACAAATTAAAAGTATTAAATGAGGGAAGTCCTAGAGATGTTAGTATAGATGTCCTTAGAACTCAAATAAGTGAGTTAAATGCTAGTTTCAATGAGAATGAGTATAATAAGGTGGTTGATAATAAAACAGCCTTAGAAAATGAATTACACGCTATTGAAGTAGAATTAGATAGACACACTGATATTGAATGTGATATTGCAAATATTCCTAAAGTGGAAGAAAGAATTAAAAGTTTGAAATTAGATAATGTTGAATTAGAAAAGTCATTAAATAAAACTATTAACTGCCCAAATTGTAATCACGAATTAAGAAAAGCGAATGATAGTTTAGCACTTGCTGAAATAAGTGCAAATAGTGATGAGATTAAACAAAAGGAATATAGACTAGGGCAATTATACGAATCTTTAGAATGTAGCAAAGAGGAAACATTTATTAATTTTAATAGAGAAGAAAAAAGAGAAAGACATAAAGAAGTTGAAGTATTATTAGATGTTGCTGGAAATGAACTATTTGAATTACAAGTAGCAAAATCTAACCATCAAAAAATTGATAATATGAAAGTTACTCTTAAAAATAAAATGTCTGAAAAAGCAAATGCCGAAATCATTATTGCTCTTGCTAAAGAATTTAGAAAAGTTAGAAATCAAAAGTTAGAAACTAAACTATCAAATATCTTTGGAAATGAAGTTTTTGTTTCATTAAGAGAGAAAAATAAGTTCGATGATGAATATAGCGACACTGGTTATGCCAAAGTCGGTAACACTGATTATAAGCGAGTTAATACTGCTACTAGATATTTAACTGGTTTAACATTTATTGAATGCTTAAAGAGATTTTTAAACGTTGGAGATTTACCAATTTTCTTTGATAAATCAAATGACTTAGATAGTAAAAATATGAAAGCGTTATGTGATAAAACTAAATCTCAAATATTTAGTACAAGAGTTACTGATAGTGAAACTTTAACAAATGAGGGGTTTGATAGATAATGATTAGTTACGTTATTTATTCTTTCATAACTTATAAGAAAAATATGGAAGCATTGAAACAATTTGAAAAAACAATTAAGCGATTATTGGAGGAATAGACAATGAAATAGAATCATTGCAAGAACTATCGGAGGAAGATGAATGTATAGAATAGTAGTATTAGATGTTACAAATAATAAATTGTATCAAGATGTAGAGTTCACAAATGAGCAATTAGCAAACGAGGAATTGAAATTAATGGAGAAAACATATCCTGGTTTAGCTAAGGCGTATCAAAAAAATATTGCTATTAATATTTATTTAGAAAATAGGTTAAATAAAAAAATTGAATATTACGAGGAGGTTAAATGATATGAAGATAGTAGAAAATTATAGAGTTGTAGTTTTAGATGAGTACAATTATACTTGGGAAAGACATAGGGAAGTTGTTTGCAATGCAACTAAAGATTCCCCAAAGAGAATTGAAACTAAATGGGTGCAAGATGGTGGATACTATCGAACTCTTACTGGAGTATTAAAAGCAGTGAAAGAGGCAGTTACAAGAGAAGAAATTAATAACAACGTGGATCACATAGACAAAGTGATAGATTCACTACAAGGTTTAGAAATAAAATTAGAAATTATAACTAAGGGAGAATAATTATGAAAAAACAATTAAGTAATAAAAAAATCAGTATCATTACAAATGAAGATTATTTAAAGAAACAAATTAAAGTGGTAGAGAATGAAATTGAAGCATTAATTAATATGCTAGAAGATAAAGAGGCACTTAAATTAGAATTACAAGAAAACTTAGAAATCGTAACTGGAGGAAATAATAATGAGTAATCAAGTAGTAGAAGTTAAAAAAACACAAATGCAGGTAGTACAAGATACAACAAGTAAAATGTTAGAACAAGTAAAAAACTTTGATAAAGAATTTACAAAGAAAGATGAGACATTTGCTGTTGATACTATTGTTGCTGTTAATACTGCATTAGTAACAAAACAAATGAAATGGACTAACATTGATGTTGTAGGGTGTGCTTTACCTATCCAAATTAAGCGTTGGGCTAAATTAGGAGTATCAATTAATGAAGATAAATTATACATTGATATTAGAGCAAATAAAAACAAATCATTACAAGATGTATTTATCAAACCTCAATATCAAACACTAGAAAAAATTATGATTAAATTTTGTACTAAAGAAATTGTTAGATTTAAACATGATACAATTTGCGTGGGAGATGATTTTGAAGTTGAAACTGACTTTGAAACAGGTTTAGATAAAGTTGTTAAACATACGAAAGATAAAAGTATCAATCGTGAAGATTTAAAAAATATTATTGGTGCATATAAAATTGCATATATTAAAGAAGATGGTGTATTAAATCAATATCTAGTTCAAATTGATAAATCAAGAATTGATGTAGCTTATAATGCAAGTCCAAGTAGAGAGAAAACCGTATGGAAAGCAAGCTCTACTAAAATGGTATTGAAAACTGTTACATGGGAAATGTACAACAATGCAAATATCAGAGCATATATGTTATTCCCTGAAGATTTATTAGATGATGTAAAAGTAATTGAAGAAAGCCAAGAAATGAATTGGAATAACAATGAAACAAAACTTGATAGTGTAATTGAAGTTAAAGAAGAAGTGATTGAAGCAGTCGCTACTGAAGAAGTGCCAAACTTTGATAGCAATTTCGATAATTATATTGATGTTTCTGATAATGGGGAAGTTCAAGAATAATGTTAAGCGTTAAAGTATTAGGTAGTGGTTCAAGTGGAAACTGCTACCTAGTTTCTAACGATAGCACAAATATCTTGTTAGAGTGTGGCATTAAAAAAAAGGAATTAACATTTGGCTTAGTATCACATGGGTTAGATATTTCAAGTATTGATGGGTGCTTAATTTCTCACGAGCATAAAGACCACTGCTTAGAAATTCAATATGTAGATGAATATACTAATATATATACTAATAATAGTGTATATAATATATATAAAGATAATACTTATAATTTATCATTTAAACACCCCTTAAAGCCGTTCAAAATAGGAAGTGTAGCAATTATGCCTATTAATGTTGAACATGGCGAAACTGAATGTTATGGATATATTATAAGAGATAGTGAAACTTGCATATTATTTGTTACTGACTTTAAGCAATTTAGTGCTAATTTAAAACAATTCAAGTTTGATATGGTTATGATAGAAACAAATTATGTAGAAGAAATTATTAATGCAGCTTTAGACACAGAACATGGTTATAAATATTTAAGACAAATAAACACACATTGCAGTGTAGAAAATGCAGTTATTCATTTAAAGGCAATGGACTTATCTAATTGCAAAGAAATAATGTGTGTGCATTTAAGCAGTGATGTTGGAGATAAAAAAACAATACGAGCAATTATGGAAAGTGAATTTCCTAACATTGATATTAGCATTGCTTGTAAGAAAGGTGGGGTAGAATAATGTTTAATAGACACACTAAAAAGTGCAAATATTATTGCTCTTAAACTTTCTTTACAAGAAACATTAACTAAAAATAAAATTTTGGAAAATCATTGTGCTACTAGTGGAGATAAAAGATATTATAATGGTAGGGTTGGTATTATTAGAGAGGTTATAAAGGTGTTAGAAGATGTTTAATAAAAAATATAAAAAAGAAATTTCAATGCTAGAATTATTAGTAGATGAACTTGACAAAGAAAATTTAGAATTAAAAAATAGATTAAACGCTATTGATAAAAGAACTTTTGAAATTGTCGGAAAACTTGAAAAAGAAAATAAGCAACTAAAAAAGAAACTTGCAAATAATTATAAGGGGAGTAAATAATGAAAATTGAAAACGGATATTTAGTTTTTGAAAATGAAACTATAAGTTTTAAAAAAGTTACTGGAAGTCATTTCGGCGCTTTAAATGGTTTAGATAGATTTAAGAAAAAAGGTGATGTTGCACTTCAACTTATGGGAATGATAGTTGATGAGCAACTAACTGAAGAAGTTGTAGAAGTATCAGAAGAGGATAAAAAAATGAATTATTATCTTCGTAGGGGAGATATTGCCGAGCATTTAATCATTAGCAAGTACAACAAAAAAGGTATTGAAACATTAACATTTAAGAAAAAAGATGTTAATTATGACAACTTCCAAGATATTAAAGGATTTGGTGGTTTAACCGACATTCAATTACCTACTGAAAAAGCAGTTATAGAGTGTAAGAGTAAAGAAATGAACAAGTATGATTCAATTATTAAGTGGGGTGTTTCTACTGAAGAAATACAAGGAGAATATTATGCTCATTTATTAAATTGGGATACATTTATTACTGAATGGGTATTTTTCACTGAAGAACAAGCACAACAAGTGAAAGATAGAGTTAAAATAACTAGTTATAATGGAATGAAAAATCATACAAAAACTCAAAATGTAGACCATGATAAGATTAATAAAATGATGGACAATTGCAAAACTTATCTAAATACTATTTTTAAAGAGAGAAGAATTAATTTAGATCATATAAGTAGCGATTGTTTAGCTCTACTAGGGCTTAATGAGGGAGTATCACTATTACCAGATAACGAGGACACACCATTTTAGGAGGTGGATTTTGGACTACTCAAATACAAAAATAAGAGATATTTACGTTATTAATATTAATGAAGAATTTAGATTGAAATGTCAAAAGTTAAGAATCAAAAACAAAGGTAAAAAACAAATTAGTCGGAGTCCAAAATATAATTGTAAATGTTTGTTATGTGGTAAACTATTTGTTATGGATATTGACTATATTAAAAATAAAAAACATGGTAATTGTGGTTGCAAATCATTAAAATATGATTTAATACAAAGAAAAAAAGATAGATTTCAATTAGAGGAAATAGAAAGGATGTTTAATGACAATAGTACAAGACACTAGAGAAAAAACTAATAAAAAAGAACATATACTTAGTTGGTTTAAATTGAAAAAGATAAATGTCGTTAGATCTAAAATGTTTGTCGGTGATTATACTTATCTACATAATCAAACTATTTGTGTAGATTCTAAATTCTCACTTTTAGAAGTGGCTCAAAATGTTACTAAAGACCACGAAAGATTTAAAAATGAATGTATTAGAGCAAGAGATAATGGTATTCAGTTAGTAATACTTATCGAATGTGAAGAAGTAGATAAATTAGAAAACTTGCATAAATATAAAATGCCAACTTATAAATCAACGGGATTTAAAAAAGTTAATGGTAAAAGTGTTATGACTCATTATAAAGGGCAACCGATGTCAAGAATGAATCCTGAAACATTACAAAAGGCATTAATGACTATGCAAGATAAATACGGAATTAAAGTAATGTTCGCTAAACGATTAAAATTTGGCGAAATGATTATTAGAATATTGAATAGGGAGTTTGAATAATATGCAAATTAAAAAAGGAACTAAATTAAAAGTCCATAACCCAAAAAAGGGAGAAACGTGGTGTCTATTTGGTGTTACTTTTCAAGACAAAGTTGATAACAATTATATAACTGTTTGTTATGGAACAATCTTTGTTAATAATTTCACTCAATGTGGTGAATTAAAACAAGGTGATTTTGTTTTCGTGGAAAAAGTTAATAGCTTCGATGTTAAAAACTTCAATGGAAAACCACAAATAACAGTTAGTGTAGATTTACAAGTAGATAGCGATGATTATGATACTGATGTATCTACAAGTGATGGGCTACCACCATTTTAAGATTTAAAATTAAGAGAGTTTAAATACTCTCTTTTTATTTTGTAATCTAATTGACACTTTTACTTGACACTTGTCGTGTAATGTGATAATATTATCGTGAAAGGAGATGTTTTATATGTTTAGAATTTTGATTTGTAGATCAGAACAAAAGGACTTTACTACTCATAAAATAGTTAGCTGTAATGAGGAAGTAGATAGAGAAATCGAGTTACTTAAAAAAGAAGGAAATATATTAATTTTAGTGGAGGAAGAAGAATGAAAAAAGTAATATTAGTAGAATATGATACACATTTTGTGATTAAAGAATTTGCAGGAGGAGAGAAGTTAGTAGAGTTATCAAAGGAAAATTACCTTGCAAACGAGGTACTAGATAGATATAGAGAAACATTTGAATTTAAAGGAATATTAGATTTGAGAGGAATTAAATAAAATGCTAAATAAACTAAAAGAGATGTTGCAAGAAGTAGGTATTGAGTATCATTTTGGGAGTAATCCCAACGAGCAAATAACTATACTAGATAATCTAAATGAAAAAATGTTAATTAGTGTTATTTTTAAAGAATATAGTTATGGTTATAAAGATAATTTATTAGAAATAATGGGTGGTTTAACTGAATATGAATATTTAAGCGACTGTGTAGTAGGTTACTTAACTGCCGATAACGTATTTAAACGTATCAAATACTGCATAGAAAACAAAACTGATATTTATGTTGAGGAAGAAGTGTTTGAGGTTGGAGATAAAGTTTATTATATACCAGATACTAAAATTCAAAGTGGCAAGTGGGTAAATCCATTGTATGATTATAAAATATCTATTCAAGAAGATAAAAATATTATAGGCTGTTATAGAGAATTAAAAGTAATATCCCACTCAAAGAAAAAATGCTTAGAATATATATACGTTGAAAAACACAAAGAAATAGAACGCTTGAAAAAAGAGCAAGAAGAACTTTTAAAGGAGATTAATAATGTACGATAAAGAAACAATAGAAAAATATAATTTTTATGAATGTAAAAAGATTTTAGTTGTAAGTGCTAAATGTATGAGAGAGAATGACACGTTAGAATTAAACAACTATTACAACGTTAAAGAAATAACAATGGGGCAAAGCAATACAAGTATTATATTGTGGGGAATAAAAGGATGTTTTAATTCAGTTGATTTTAAATTCTACATTGATAACAAAGAAATAGATATTTACAAAAGTGTAGCGTTTAATTCATACATTAGCAAAAGTAATTCATTCATTTATTATAAAGAAAATGGGAGGGTAAAATATGATAGCAAAAATTAAAGCGTTGAGAGAGGGATTAGAAGAACTACAAGAACAACTCACTAATGATTATACTAACCAATCAAATATAACTTACTACAATGATTATGTATCAAGATTTGATGATGTCAGTTTTCTAATAGATGAACTAGACAAAATGCTAGATATACCTACTCTTGAAGATTTGGGGTTTAAAAAATACAAAATAAAAAATGGTATTCATCACTACACTCATAATGATACTTTCTTAAATATAGAAATACATCTTGAAGAAAATTATTATAAATGTTATGGATGTATCACAAACGAACCCCACCAAGCGATAATGCTAAAAATGGAGGAATTGAAGAATGGTTAAATATTATGTAATAAGCGTAACTGCTGATGCCGTATCTATTATATTAATAACAACAAGTTATGCAAAGGCTGAAAAGCATCGTTTAGAAAATGAAGATATGGAAAATGGAATATATTGCTATATTGAAACGTACATAAAAGGAGATACAAAATGAAACAAACTAAAACAAGTGTCGAAGATATTGTATGTGATAACTGTGAATGGGATAATCACGATAAAATTTATAAACATAATGGAGAATTATTGTGTCAAAGTTGTTTCTTAAAAGAAATAGGTATGGAAGAATTGGTTTGGTATACTTATCCAGATGCTTGCACATCTTTCGGAAGTGAGGAAGAATTAATAGAGCATTATACTCAATATGAGAGGGATGTGGAGGTAATAGAATGAGAAAATATAAAGCAGTGATTAAAGAAACTAAAGAAGTTGGTGGAGTGTCGATGATAGATTATAAAGATAAACAAATAGAAGTTTTAATTTTAAAATATGATTGTGTCAGTGATTACTATTTCTATGATTTTGACCAAGTAACACTACTAGAAAGCACAGGCTTAGTAGATAGCAAAGGTGTTGAGATTTACGAGGGCGATATTGTAAGTTATCAAACACAAACAAATTGGGGAGATGCCCAAGTTTTCTACAATGAAAAAAAAGCAAGATATGAATTAATGACACGCAATAAATACAGAGGAACAAGCACCTATTTAATAAGTGGTTTAGGGGAATTAGAAATAATCGGCAACATACATACGGAGGTAGAAAATGACAAAGCCTAGATTAAATAGTTGGATTTATATTGTTTTACCTTGTGGAGATATTACAAAACAACAAGTTGATGCTTTAGGGAGTGAAATGTTTTACACAAAAAACACTTGCTATTCTGGAGTTATTGAAGAAGTAAGATGGCAATTTTATGAAAGTTTCAATGATACTTGGTTTAAAGATTTAAAAAGTGCTAAAGAAAATACACTAGAAGAATTTACAAATTGCAAAGTAATAAAAAAAGATGAAGATTATTGGGAGGTAGTTGGGCGTGATTAAAGTATGAGATTATGTAAAAGTATTAGAAACAAATTAAATATTAGTGAAGAAGTTGACAATAAACTTGATGAAATATTAGCTGTGTTAAAGGAGTTAAACAAATGTTAAAATTAAATGACAAAGTAACGAAACAAGATTTATTAGATATTGGGTTTGAATTTAATAATATTGATATATGTAAATATGTTGAAAATGTAGCATTAGATAAATATGCAATCATTGAATTTAATTTTAATGTGAAAGATATTTATTTGGTTATTAAAGAAAGACCTGAAACACTAACGGATGAGATGTACACAACACTACCGAATATCTTACTAACAATGTTTCAGAAAGGAATGATTACTAATGATTAAATATTCAGTTTATAGTGATTTTGATTTAGATAAACACAAAGAAACATTTACTAATTATTGCGAAGTTGTGATTTTAGAAGATGGTACAGTTAAGTATGCAGTCCCTAGCCATGAGCAAATGCTTATTAAATTATATGCCGATAAAAAGGGTATGAGTGTTGAAGAATTTTATAACTGGTGGGATGAAAATAAACACATTGACTTTAGGGAATTAGCACTAAAAGAAGTTAAATGTGTGTTAGTTTGGACTAACTTTTGCCAGTATATAGAATTAAATAAAGTACAAAATAAAGTATTAAAATCATTTATTGGCAAAGGTATTGTTAGCAAAGATTTTAAACATTATAAATTAAGGAGTGTAAAGCGATGAAAATGACAATCGGTATGATTAACAAGATACATAATCTATCAATAAAAATATTTGAAGCAGAAGAAGATGATGTTGTTGATAGAAGAAAAGTTACTAATAGAGAAAGAGCAATTATGCGAATATTAGACAAAGTGTGCTATTCTGGAGATATTAAAATTCAAATTTATGGAATTATCAGTAGTAATATTTTTCAAGAAAATAATGATTCGACTATTAAAGAATTAAAAAAGATTGGAGTTGAAATCAAATGATTAAACGTGAAGTGTATATAATTGCTAGTGATAAATATGTTGTAAAACTAGATGGAATTTACAAAAGGATTTATTTGCACGAAGAAAATCCAAATTTAAAAATTTCAACACATTACAAAATCGGAACTGCTAAAGCATTATTAACTAGTGTTAAGAAAGATAAGCAAATTTATATTGATTATGACAATATAACAAGTGAAGAATTTGACAACCTAGAAGTAAGAAAGGTAGTTGAAAGTTATGAATAGAAAACAAATAGAATTTTTAATTGCAAATGGGTTTGAGAGAAGCAATAACGCTTATCACTTTTTTAAATGGGTAAATAGCGTTCAATTTGTCATTAAACCTAAAACTTACCAATTTTATTTAACTAATGGTTATTTAGACCTAGAACAATTAGAAAAAGCAACAAGAGATATAAACGATTTCAAAAAATTATGTATACAATTGGAGACTTTAACTGATGCCTAAATTTATTTATAAAATATATGAAGTTACAGATGATTATGCTAAAGGTGGTATATTCAATCGTATTATTCAAATTATGCCGACTGGAAATGTATTCGGTGATATGGATTTACCAACAATAGCTAATACTTTTAAAGATAATCATGGATTTGGAGCAGAACATTTTATTGATATAATTGATATGCATGATGAAGAAATTAAAGACCTTCGTAAACATTATTACGAGAAATTAATTTCAACTACAGAAGATAAACAAGCAAACGCTGGATCAGTTCTTCTTACTGCATTTGAAATTGCTAGGAAATATATATATCATACAGAAAAACAATTAACTGTTGAAGAATTGAAACCATTTTTATTTACTAATCAACAAATATCTC